>NZ_JBHYHC010000063.1:0-50917 GCF_042738955.1 Umezawaea sp. NPDC059074 | reverse complement strand
TTATTTTTCCTCGGTGCGTGTGGTGGGCGGGGGGGGGGCCCGGCGCCACCCCCGCGCTTCCATTGCTACAGAACGATGTTCACCAGGCGGCCGGGCACGACGATCACCTTGCGCGGCGTGCCGCCCGCGACCAGCTCGGCGATCTTCTCGTCCGCCAGCGCGACGGCCTTCACCTCGTCCTGGCCCGCGGTCGCCGCCACGGTGATCCGCGCGCGGACCTTGCCGTTGACCTGGATCGGGTACTCGACCGAGTCCTCCACCAGGTACTTCTCGTCCGCCTTCGGGAACGGCCCGTGCGCCAGCGAGCCGTCGTGGCCCAGCTTCGCCCACAGCTCCTCGGCGATGTGCGGGCTCAGCGGCGCCAGCATCTGCACCAGCGACTCCGCCAGCACCCGCGGCGTGCCCGTCGCGCTGAACGTCTTGGTGACGTGGTTGTTCAGCTCGATCAGCTTCGCGCCCGCCGTGTTGTAGCGCAGGTTCACGAAGTCGTCGTGCACGCCCGCGATCGCCTTGTGCAGCGCCCGCAGCGACTCCTCGGGCGCGTCGTCCTCGACGACCCGCAGCTCACCGGTGTTCTCGTCGACCAGGTTGCGCCACAGCCGTTGCAGGAACCGCTGCGCGCCGACGACGTCCTTGGTCGCCCACGGACGGGACACGTCCATCGGGCCCATCGACATCTCGTACATCCGGAACGTGTCCGCGCCGTAGTTCTCGCACATCTCGTCCGGCGTGACGACGTTCTTCAGGCTCTTGCCCATCTTGCCGTACTCGCGCTTGACCTCTTCGCCGTTGTAGAAGAACTTGCCGTTCTCCTCCACGACCTCGTCGGCGGGCACGTACGTCTCGCGCTTGTCCTGGAACGCGTACGCCTGGATGTAGCCCTGGTTGAACAGCTTGCGGTACGGCTCGTCGCCGGACACCTGGCCCAGGTCGAACAGCACCTTCTGCCAGAAGCGGGAGTACAGCAGGTGCAGCACCGCGTGCTCGACGCCGCCGATGTACAGGTCGACGCCGCCGGGGTCGTTCGCGCCGTGGTCCGCGGTGCGCGGGCCCAGCCAGTACTTCTCGTTCTCGGCGTTGACGAACCGCTCCGACTCGGTCGGGTCGACGTAGCGCAGCTGGTACCAGCACGACCCGGCCCAGTTGGGCATGGTGTTGAAGTCGCGGCGGTACTTCTTCTTGCCCTCGCCCAAGTCCAGCTCGACCTCGGTCCAATCGGTCGCGCGGGACAGCGGCGGCGACGGCTCGCTGTTCGCGTCCTCCGGGTCGAAGGTGCGCGGCGAGTAGTCGTCCACCTCGGGCAGCTCGACCGGCAGCATCTCGTCCGGCAGCGGGATCGGCGTGCCGTCCTCGTCGTAGACGATGGGGAACGGCTCGCCCCAGTACCGCTGGCGCGAGAACAGCCAGTCGCGCAGCTTGTACTGCACGGTGCCCTGGCCGTGGCCGTTGTCCTCCAGCCACGCGATCATCGTGGACTTGGCCTCGGTGATGCCCATGCCGTCCAGGAACCCCGAGTTGATCGCGGGACCGTCGCCGGTGAACGCGTCGCCCTCGAAGCCCTCGGACGGCTGCACGGTCCGGATGATCGGCAGGTCGTACGCGGTCGCGAAGTCCCAGTCGCGCTGGTCCTGGCCGGGCACGGCCATGATTGCGCCGGTGCCGTAGCCCATCAGCACGTAGTCGGCGATGTAGACCGGGATCTCGGTGCCGTTGACCGGGTTCTCGGCGTACGCGCCGGTGAAGACACCGGTCTTGTCCTTGTTCTCCTGGCGGTCCAGTTCGGACTTCAGCGACGCGGCCCGCCGGTACGCGGCGATGTCCGCGGCCTGCTCGGCGGTCGCGATCACGTCCACCAGCGCGTGCTCCGGCGCCAGCACCATGTACGTCGCGCCGAACAGCGTGTCGGGACGGGTCGTGAAGACCTCGACCTCGTGCTCGCCGACCGGGAAGCGCACGCGGGCGCCGTTGCTGCGCCCGATCCAGTTGCGCTGCATGGCCTTGACCTTCTCCGGCCAGTCCAGCCGGTCCAGGTCGTCGATCAGCCGGTCGGAGTACGCGGTGATCCGCATCATCCACTGGCGCAGGTTCCGCCGGAACACCGGGAAGTTCCCGCGCTCGCTGCGCCCGTCCGCGGTGACCTCTTCGTTGGCCAGCACCGTTCCCAGGCCGGGGCACCAGTTCACCGGGGCCTCGGACAGGTACGCCAGGCGGTACTCGTTCAGCACCTTGCGGCGCTCGGCGGGGGACAGCTCGACCCACGGCCGCCCGTCCGGCGTCGGCCGGGTCCCGTCGGCGAACTGCGCTTCCAGCTCGGCGATCGGCCGCGCCTTGCCCGCGTCGCCGTCGTACCAGGAGTTGAAGATCTGCAGGAAGATCCACTGCGTCCACTTGTAGTACTCGACGTCGATCGTGGAGATCCGGCGCCGCTCGTCGTGGCCCAGCCCCAGCCTGCGGATCTGCCGCAGGTAGGTGGCCATGTTGTCCTCGGTGGTCTTCCGCGGGTGCTGGCCGGTCTGCACCGCGTACTGCTCGGCGGGCAGCCCGAACGCGTCGAAGCCCATCGTGTGCAGCACGTTGCGGCCGTTCATCCGGTGGTACCGGGCGAACACGTCCGTGCCGATGAACCCCAGCGGGTGCCCGACGTGCAGCCCCGCGCCCGACGGGTACGGGAACATGTCCTGCACGAACAGCTTGTCCGCGGGCACCGGCTCCCCGGTCGACAGCGGGCCGACCGGGTTCGGCGCGTGGAACGTGCCGTGGTCCTCCCAGTACTGCTGCCAGCGCTTCTCGATCCGGCCCGCCAGCTCGGCCGTGTAGCGGAAGGCCGGGGTCTCCGCGGCCGCGTCCGTGCTCATCGAACGTCCCTCTCCATCGATTTCCCGCCCCTGACACGACGAAACCCCTCAGCCCAGAAGGGGGCATGAGGGGTTGCCGCGCCGACCAGTCATGTCGGTCAGCGCGGCTAGCTAAGGAGCAGGCAGGCCTTGCTCATGCTCCAACGGTACCCGGTTGACGACGGGGAGCGAAAAGGGTATCCGCCTCCGAGGTGATCCACGCGACTCCAGGGCGGGGCTCGTGCGACACCGGACGGGCGGACACCTACCCTCGAAGGCGTGAACATCGTGCTGCCAGTGGTGCTCGGCTTGGTCGGCGTCTTCCTCGCGCTGGTCGGCTACCTCGGGTTGACCGGCAAGCTGCCGCGCAACCGCTACGTCGGCGTCCGCACCGCTCCGGCGATGCGCGACGACGAGGCGTTCCAGCTCGCCAACCGGGTCGCGGGTCTGCCGAACCTGGTGGCCGCCCTCGTCGCCGTCGGCGCGGGGACCGCCGCCGTGGTCAACCCGGACGCGGCCCTCACGGTCGGCCTGGTCGGCATCGTGGGCGCGGTCGGCATCACCGTCGCGGCCACCGCGGCGGGCCACCGGGCCGCCGAGGCGATGCCCGTGGCGGAAGCGCCGAAGGGCTGCGGCGGGTGCGCGTGCGCCGGGGCCGGGTGCAGCCCGTTCTCCAAGGCCTGATGTTTCATGTGAAACATCAGTTCCGGTGGACGTCCATCGGGTAGGTGGCCAGCAGTGCCGTCGGCATGCCCTGGCGGCGCAGCACCCGACCCCACAGGTCCACGCCGGACGGCGTGAGCACGTCGTCCGGCAGTCCGGGCACGACGATCCAGTCGCCGCGGTCGATCTCGCCCGCGAGCTGCCGCGACCCCCAGCCCGCGTACCCGGCGAACACCCGCAGGCCGCGCACCTTCGCCACCAGGACGTCCGGGTCGGCGTCCAGGTCGACCAGCGCCACCGGCCCGCGCACGCCGACCACACCCTCCACCGTGGTCAGGTCCTCCCCGGTCCTCAACGCCGCCAGGCACAACGCGGTCTTCTGCTCGACCGGCCCTCCGATGTAGACCGCCTGCGGCCGCGTCACGTGCGGCCCCCACGCGGGCAGCACGTCGTGCACCGCGACCTCGCTCGGCCGGTTCAACACCACGCCCAACGTGCCCTCGTTCCGGTGGTCGATCAGGTAGACGACGGTCCGCTGGAAGTTGGAGTCCGTCAGCGTGGGCGCCGCCACGAGCAGGGAACCCGGTTCGACTTCTGCATCTGGGCGCACCAGCACATGATTTCACCCGAACCCCCGCGACGTGTGTCACACCTTTCGCGGAACATCTGAGCCCACTCGCTCGTTGTAGGGCTCGTTGGATGCCTTCGAGTCCCCCGGGCCCACTCAACTGCCTTCCCGGAATACCGGTTCGGCCGGAGCCGGGTTGTGCACCACGCCGAGAGGCGACCTTGGCATCTGACCGACTGGCCGGGCCCTACGGGTCCGGCCTTTGTCGTATTTGATGGTCGCTGCTCCGCAGACTCCGGCTCGGCCGCCTGGGAGTCGGCACGTCGGGCCTCGATTTTTTCGAGGAGGGCAGAGACTTCGTCACCACCCTCCTCGAAAAAATGGCGACCCGACCCACCGACGCGGCCTCGCACTGGACCGGACGGAGCGCGGAGGCTGTCGGCGACTGGACGTAGGGTGGCCGCGTGACCACGGTTGGGAACACAGCGGCAAAGCACCACCTGGGTGTGCGCCGACTGTTGGCGACCGGCGGGTTCCGCAGACTGCTGATCAGCCGTCTCGCCTCGCAGTGGGGCGACGGGCTGTTCCAGGCCGGGTTGGCCGGGGCCGTGCTGTTCAACCCCGAGCGCCACGCGGACCCAGCCGCCGTTGCCGCGGGGTTCGCCGTGCTCCTGCTGCCGTACTCGATCGTCAGCCCGTTCGCCGGTGCTCTGCTGGACCGGTGGGACCGTCGTCGGGTCCTGGTGATCGCCAACCTGACCCGTGGCGTGTTCATCCTGCTCACGGTCGCCGCCGTCGGCGCGGGCCTGTCGGACGTCCCCCTCTACGCCGCCGCCCTCATGGTCACGGGCATCAGCCGGTTCGTCGGGTCCGGGCTGTCCGCTTCGCTGCCGCACGTCGTGCCCGAGGACCACCTGGTCGAGGCGAACGCCTTCGCGACCACGCTCGGCGCGTTGACCGCCGTCCTGGGCGCGGGGTCGGCCGTCGGGCTGCGGACGTTGCTCGGTGAGGGTGACGGCGGGTCCGCGAGGACCACCTGCTTCGCCATCGTCGGATCGCTGCTCGCCGCGTTCGTGGCCAGCCGGTTCAAGCCGGGCGTGCTGGGGCCGGACGAGGTGGTCGAGCCGAGTCGCACGGTCACCGCCGTCGCGATGGGCCTGTTGGACGGCGCGCGGGCCGCGTGGCGGAAGCCGAGCGTGACGGCCGTGCTGGTGGCGCTGCTGGCGCACCGGGCCGCGTTCGGGATCTCGTTGCTGCTCACGTTGCTGCTGATGCGGCACAGCCTGGGCACGGGGCTGGCCGGGTTGGGGAAGATCGCCGTCACCGGTGGGGCCGGGATCCTGGTCGCCGGGCTCATCACCGACCGGGTCGTGGACCTGCTCGGCCGCAAGACGACCGTGTCCGCCGCGCTGGTGCTGGCCGCCGCGAGCCAACTCGGCCTCGGGCTGCCGATGCTGATGTCGACGATCCTGGTGGCGTCGTTCCTGCTCACGTTCGCGGGCCAGGTCGTGAAGCTGTGCGTGGACGCGGCGGTGCAGGGCGAGATCGGCGACGAGGTGCGCGGTCGGGTGTTCGCGCTCTACGACACGCTGTTCAACGTCACCCAGGTCGTCGCGGTGTCCGTGGCGGCGGCCGTGGTGCCGCTCGACGGCCGCTCGCCCGCGTTGATCGTCGGCGCGACCGCGCTCTACCTGGTCGGCCTCGGCGGCTACCTGCTCCTGCTGAAGCGGTCACCTCGGCAGGGGTAGCCGGATCATGCCCCGTTCGTGGGCGAACACCACCGCGGCCATCCGGTCGCGCAGGTTCAGCACCCCCAGGATGGCCGCGACCTCGGCCGCGACCTGCTCCTGGGTCACCGCCAGCACGCGGGCGATCTCGTGGTCGGCCAGCCCGCGCGCCAGGCAGCGCAGCACCGCCCGCTGGTGATCGTTGAGGGACGCCGCCTCATCGGTCGGCGCACCGCTCAGTCCCCACGTGTTCATCGACACCACCCCCAGCGGCCGCGATGGGCACCCTGCCCCCGCCGCACTCCGTCATGGTGTCGCAACTCGCTGTCACTTGGCTAACGCGGCGATTCCACGTCAACACGAAGGGTGACAAAACGTCAGCTTGTGGGTGGTTCGACGCCCTCGGACCGGGCCCACGCGTACAGCTCGGCGATGGCCTCGTCGTGGTCCAGCGGGCCGCGGTCGAGCCTCAGCTCCTTCAGGAACTTCCACGCCTTGCCGACCAGCGGACCCGGCGGCAGGCCCAGCAGCCGCATGATCTCGTTGCCGTCCAGGTCGGGCCGGACGCGCTTGAGGTCCTCGTCGGCCGCGATGCGGGCGATCCGGGCCTCCAGCTCGTCGTAGGTCCGCTGCAACGTGCCCGCCTTGCGCTTGTTGCGCGTGGTGCAGTCGGCGCGGACGAGCTTGTGCAGCCGGGTCAGCAGGTGCTCGGCGTCCGTCACGTACCGGCGCACCGCCGAGTCGGTCCACTCGCCCTTGCCGTAGCCGTGGAACCGCAGGTGCAGGTACACGAGCTGGGCGACGTCCTCGGTGATCTCCTTCGAGTACCGCAACGCCCGCAACCGCTTGCGCACCATCTTCGCGCCGACCACCTCGTGGTGGTGGAACGAGACGCCGCCGCCCTCCTCGAACCGCCGGGTGTCCGGCTTGCCGATGTCGTGCAGCAGCGCGGCCAAGCGCAGCACGAGGTCCGGCGACAGCTCCGGGTCCTCCAGGTCGATCGCCTGCTCCAGCACGACCAGCGAGTGCTCGTACACGTCCTTGTGCTGGTGGTGCTCGTCGATCTCCAGCTTCATCGCGGTCAGCTCGGGCACCACGAGGTCCGCCAGGCCGGTCCGCACCATCAGCTCCAGGCCGAGGCGCGGGAACGCGCCGCAGAGCAGCTTGGACAGCTCCACCTGCACGCGTTCCGGGGTGATCCGGGCGAGCTGACCCGCCATCGCGGTCATCGCCTCGACCACGCGCGGCGCGGGCGTGAACCCGAGCTGCGACACGAACCGGGCGGCGCGCAGCATCCGCAGCGGGTCGTCGCCGAACGACTCCTCGGGCGGAGCGGGGGTGTCCAGCACCTTCGCGCGCAGCGCCGCGAGCCCGCCGGTCGGGTCGACGAACGTCCGGGTGGTCACCTCGAACGCCATCGCGTTGACCGTGAAGTCGCGCCGGACGAGGTCGCCGTCGATGCTGTCGCCGAACGTCACCGACGGGTTCCGGGTCACGCCGTCGTACGCGTCCGCCCGGAACGTGGTGATCTCCACGGTCTCGCCGCGCTTGGTCGCGCCGAGGGTGCCGAAGGCGATGCCGGTGTCCCAGATCGCGTCCGCCCACCCCTTGAGCAACGCCTGAACCTGGGGCGGCCTGGCGTCGGTGGTGAAGTCGAGGTCGTTGGTCGGCCTGCCGAGCACGGCGTCGCGGACGCTGCCGCCGACGAGGTACAGGCGGTGGCCTTCGGCGGCGAACCGGGCCGCGAGCTCGTCGACGACCGGGGGCACTTGCAGGAGTTCCACCACGGCATTGTCCTGGACGTCGGGCGCGTTGGCGTTCACCTGCGGTCGGGGCACGGGGAGCCAGGGTATAGGCACGCCGAGTTGATCACGCACCGCATTTGCCGGGCAACGTCCGGTAATGCGGCCCCGCCACTACCATCGGCACCATGCCCCCGTCGTCCGGTCGTTCCGGCGGTACCAAGCCGGGGCGCCGGAACAGACGCCGGGGCCGCAGGCTCAAAACTGTCGACGAAACCTCGGCTGGTGGTCTGGTGCTGGACGCCGACCACCGGAATGCTGCGGTGATCGGTCGTCTGGATCGGCGTGGTCGTCTGCTCTGGTCGCTGCCCAAGGGGCACATCGAGGCTGGTGAGACGGCCGAGCAGACCGCGGTGCGGGAAGTGGCCGAGGAGACCGGTATTCATAGCAGGGTGTTGCGGCCGCTCGGAGCGATCGATTACTGGTTCGTCGCCGAGGACCGCCGAGTTCACAAGACCGTTCACCACTTCCTTCTCGAAGCGTTGGGCGGGGAGCTTTCCGATGAGGACGTGGAGGTCACCGAGGTGGCGTGGGTGCCCCTTGGCGAATTGGACGGCAAGCTCGCCTACGCGGACGAGCGCCGACTGGTCCGCCGAGCCGCCGAACTGCTCGCCGAGCCAACCCCTTCGCCGGGTTTGTTGAACCCGGACGGAGTGGAGTCGGCGTGAAAAGGCTGCTGTCCGCACTCGCGGCGGCCGGGATGATGGTCCTGTCGGGGTCTCCCGCCATGGCCGCCCCGACCGACGGCGGCCGACTGCCCGTCAAACCCGCTCCGGCGACCCAGGTGTGGGCGACGCGACAGCTGTCGCAGCCCGGCTCCACGTCGCCGGTGTGGCTGCGCATGGAGGTCGACCAGCTCATACCGCGCGCGATCACGGCCGGGATGCCGAACTCCGTGCGGGTGACCGGCAAGATCACGAACGTCAGCACCGATCGCAAGATCACCGACATCGACCTCCGGCTCGAACGCGGCAAGCCGTTGACCACCGAGGACGAGGTGCGGGGCGCGTTGCGCGAGCCCGTGCCGTCCGAACTGGTCCAGCCGCAGTTCACACCGATCAGCGAGTCGCTCGACCCCGGCCAGACCCAGTCGTTCGACCTGACGGTGCCGCTGAGCGGCGACGACCGCACGTCGTTGCAGATCACCCAGCCCGGCATCTACCCGATCCTGGCCAACGTGAACGGCACGCCGGACTACGGCGGCCGGGCGCGGTTGGCCGCGCTGAGCACGCTGCTGCCGGTCATGGCCGTGCCCGGCGGCGACGGCGTCGGCGCTCCCGGCAACCCGGCGAAGATCACCGTGCTGTGGCCGCTGGTGGACCGCCCCCGGCTGGTCAGCACCGGTCCCGAGGGCCAGTCGGTGCTCACCGACGACGACCTCGCGGAGTCGCTGTCCCTCGGCGGCAGGCTGCACAGCCTCCTCAAGGCCTACGACTACGCCGTGACCAGCGGTCTCGCGTCCTCGGTGTGCGTGGCGGTCGACCCCGACCTGCTGCGGACCGTGGACGCGATGAGCGAGGGCTACCAGGTCCGGGACAAGGGCGAGGGGCGCGGCAAGAACGAGGCCAAGCTCTGGCTCGACCAGATCCGCAGGCTGACGGCGGGCCGCTGCGTGCTCGCGGTGCCGTACGCCGACGCCGACCTGGTCGCGCTGGCCCGCGCCAAGCTCGTCGACCTGGAGGCGCTCGCCGTCAAGGGCGCGGAGGTCGTGCAGGACGTGCTGCCGTCCGTCCAGGCGCTGCCCGGCGTGGTGTGGCCAGAGGACGGGATGCTCGACCAGCAGACGCTCGCGGACCTCACGGCTCAGGGCGTGCGGTCGGTCGTGCTCGACCAGTCCGGTGTCGCCAACGCTCCGGGCACGCAGCCCGTGCGGCTGGAGTCCGGCGACGCGGCCCCGATCACGGCGGTGCGGATCGACTCGATGGTGTCCGACGCGCTGCACGGCGGGTCGGACGGCTCCGGCGGCCTCACCGGCGTGAGCACGCCGACCGAGACCAAGCCCGTGTCGGTGCAGAACGCGCTGGCCGCGCTGGCGTTCCGAGCGGGCTTCCAGGGCAACGGGCAGAACGTGGTCGTCGCCCCGCCGCGCCGGTGGAACGCGCCCGTGGGCGAGATGCAGGTGTTCCTGGAGACGGTGAAGACGCTGGTCGGCGGCGGGTTCCTGGCGCCGGTCGGGCTGGACACCCTGGTGTCCGGGACGACCGTGCCGGAGACCGTCGGCGGCCTCGCGTACCCCGTCGAAGCGGGTGGCCGGGAAGTCCCGCCGCCCGTGACGGCCGCCGTCGGCTCCTCGTGGGCGACGCTCCAGGCGATGTTCGAGTCGATGAGCCAGGAGGACAGCACGTCCTCCAAGCCCGCCGACCTGGTCGACCCGCTGCGGCTGGAACTGCTGCGCGGCGTCTCCAGCGCGTGGCGCGGCAACGAGGCCGCCGCCCGCGGGTCGATCGCGATCGGCGAGGACGGCATCACCGCGTTGCAGAGCCAGGTGACGGTGATCGAGCCGAACAGCCCGATCCTGCTCGGCTCCGGCGACAGCCCGATCCCGGTCACCATCAAGAACCGCCTCGACGTGCGGATCAACGTCCGGATCGTCGTGGACGACAAGCCGGGCATCAAGGCGAACCAGCTGGCCGACCTCGTCCTGCCCGCGCGCGGCGACCGCCTGGTGCGGGTGCCCGTCGAGGTGCTGAGGTCCGGCCGGTTCAGCGTGAACGTCCAGCTCACCACGCCCACGGGCGTCGCGCTGGGCGATACCGTGAGGCTCGAGGTCTCGTCTTCCGCCTACGGAACCATCACCATTGTCATCACCGCCACGGCCGCGGCCGCGCTGGTGCTCCTGTCCGCCCGGAGGATCTACCGGCGGATCAGGGCGTCGCGCGCCAAGGTCGAGGTACCCGAAGACGCCAGCAGCGTCACACCAGAGAAGTCGAGTACGAGTTGAGCGACACTGCCACCGTGGTCATCGAACCGGTGTCGAACACCCCGTCGGTCGCGAAGGCCAGCGGGTCGATGGCGATCGCCACCATCGTGAGCCGGGCGTCGGGCCTGCTGTCCAAGCTGATGCTGATCGTGATCATCGGTTCGGGCGTGCTCAACGACTCGTACCAGGCGGCCACGACGCTGCCGACGATGATCAACGAGCTGCTGCTGGGCGGCGTGCTGACCAGCGTGGCGATCCCGCTGCTGGTCCGGGCCGAGAAGGAGGACCCGGACGGCGGCGCGTCGTACGGGCAGTGGCTGGTGACGATGTCGGCCGTCCTGCTGGGCGTGGGCACGGTCGTCGCGGTCCTCTGCGCCCCGCTGCTCACGTCGGCGCTCACCAGCGGTTCCAAGGACGCCAACCCGGCGCTCGTGACCGCGTTCGCCTACCTCGTGCTGCCGGGCATCATCTTCTACGGCATGTCCGCGCTGATCGGCGCGATCCTGAACACCAAGGGCGTCTTCGGCCTGCCGACGTGGGCCCCGGTGCTCAACAACGTCGTCGTCATCGTCACGCTGGCGATCTACTGGATCCTGCCGGGCGAGATCTCGCTGGACCCGGTCGAGATGGGCAGCCCGAAGCTGCTGGTCCTCGGCCTGGGCACGATGCTCGGCGTGGTGCTGCAAGCCCTGGTCATGGTGCCCGCGATGAAGCGGTCGGGCTTCGTGTTCAAGTGGCGCTGGGGGTGGGACAAGCGGCTCGCCGACTTCGGCACGCTCGGCTTCTGGGTGCTGCTCTACGTCGGCCTCGGCCTGTTCAGCATCTTCATCCTCACGCGGGTCGCGCTCAACGGCGAGGGCGCGCTGGTCGCCTACAACTACCAGTGGCTCGTCTCCCAGATGCCGTACGGCGTGCTGGGCGTCTCGCTGCTGACCGCGCTGATGCCGAAGATGAGCCGGGCCGCGGCGGCGAAGGACATCGACGGCCTCGTCGGCGACCTGTCGTTCGGCAACCGGATGTCCACGATCCTGCTGATGCCGTTCAGCGCGATGCTCACCGTCGCGGGCCTCGCGATCGGGCTCGGCGTGTTCTCGTTCGGCGCGTCGGGCATCGAGGGCGGCACCAGGATCGGCATGGCGCTGGCGCTGTCCGCGTTCGGGCTCGTGCCGTACGCGATCACGCTCCTGCAACTGCGGGTCTTCTACGCGATGAAGGACGCCAGGACGCCCACGGTGATCCAGGCGATCATCGTCGTGTTCCGGATCGGCCTGCTCTACGCGTTCCTGGCGATCTCCCCGCCGGACAAGCTCGCGGTGGGCGTGTCCATCGCGATGTCGCTGAGCTTCGTCGTCGGCGCGATCGTCGGCCAGGTGTGGCTGCGGATCCGCCTCGGCAGGCTCCGGACCGGCTACACCCTGTGGACGGTGTGCCTGACCGTGGTGGCGTCGGCGATCGGCTGCGCGGTCGCGTTCGGCCTGTCGATGCTGCTGGTGAAGCTCTTCGGGTTCGAGTCGGTGCGGGTCAACTCGTGGGTGGAGCTCATCTGCCAGACCGTGATCGGACTGCCGCTCAGTTTTGGTTTGCTCGCGCTGTTCCGGGTACCCGAGATGAAGCCGGCGGTCGACAAGATCATCCGTCTGGTGCGGCGTCGATGACCACGGAGGACTAGCTCGGTCCCGTACCCTCGGTCGCAGACTTGAGGGAATCGCCTTGGGGGGATCGGACAGGGGAAGGTCGCTTGAGTAGCGGGCCGAAGCTGGGGAACAACCCCGGTGCCAACAACGCCTCGCTGGTACCCGGCGGGGTGATAGGTGACGGCCGCTACCGGCTGCTCGCCCAGTCCGGATCCGACGACCGGGGCGCCGCGCAGCTCTGGCGCGCCAGGGACGGGCAGCTCAACCGCGACGTGGCGCTGACGATCCTGGTCGGCGACCTCAGCGACATGCAGGCCGCCGGTCGGGCCAGGCGCACCACCGAACGCGCGATGCACGCGTCGAGCTTCACCCACCCCGGCGTGTCCAGGGTGATCGACGTGCTCACGCCCGGCAGCGGGCTGCGCATGGAGGAGGGCGTGCTCGGCGTCGTCGTGGCCGAGTGGACCCAGGGCACCGACCTGCTGGACCTGATCACCGAGGGCCCGCTGCCCGCGGGCGCGGCGACCAAGCTGCTCGAACCGCTGGGCGCGGCCATCGAGGGCGCGCACCACGCGGGCCTCGTGCTCGGTGCGGACCACCCCCAGCGCATCCGGGTCACCCCGGACGGCCGGTTGCGGCTCGCGTTCCCCGGCGCCCGCCCGGAGGCCATCGCCCGCGACGACGTCAAGGGCCTCGGCGCGATCCTGTACCTGCTGCTCACCGGCCGGTGGGCGCTGCCGGGCGGTCCCGCGGGCGTGCCCGTGGCCCCGACCGGGCCGGACGGCGCGGTCGTCGCGCCCAAGGCGTTGCAGCCCTACGTGCCGCACGAGCTGTCGTCGGTCGCGGTCCGCAGCCTGGAGGACACCAGCGTCGGCGGCATCCGCACGTCCGCGGCGATCCTCCAGGTGCTGGACCAGATCGCCGACGAGGAGGCCGCGACCGCGCTCATCGAGCCGGTCACCGGCGACGAGGACGACGACGGCGGCGCGGTGTGGACGACCCAGAAGCCCGCCAGCGGCCGTGGTCACCGGCGCAAGCTGCTGATCGCCGTCGCCGTGCTGGCCATCGCGACGCTCTCGGTCATCGCGTGGCTCGGCATCCAGATCGTCAGCTTCTTCAGCGACGACCCGTCCAAGGGCGGCGGCCCGACCGTGGTGATCGGCCAGTCCGCGTCCCCCGGCGCGAGCGAGACCCCGACGGCCCCCGTGCCCGCCGGTCCGATCCAGCCGGGCTCGGTCGGCGTCTACGACGTCACCAACAACCCGGACAACGCCAACCGCGCCAACCGGGCCGTCGACAGCAACCCCGACACCGCCTGGAACACCGACAACTACTTCCAGCCGTTCCCGACGCTCAAGCCGGGCATCGGCCTGATGGCGTCGTTCGCCGAGCCGGTGAAGCTCGCCTCGCTCACGGTCACGTCCAAGAGCGCGGGCACGATCGTCGAGATCCGCGTCGCCGCCTCGGACGACGCGCCGATCGAGGAGACCAAGGTCATCGCCACGGCGACCCTTTCGGCAGGCCAGACCCAGATCCAGCTCCCGGACTACGAGGCGAGCGCCCACGTCCTGCTCTGGATCACCAAGCTGGCCGGCAGCGGCAAGGACAACCAGACGGAGATAGGCGAACTCGTCTACACACGCGCGCAGTGACATTGGCCGCTGCTCCGCAGACGGCGGCTCGGCCGCCTGGGAGTCGGCACGTCGAGCCTCGATTTTTTCGAGTTGAGCAGAGACTTCGTCACCGCCCAACTCGAAAAAATGGTGACTCGACCCACCGACGCGGCCTCGCGCGGTTGGCGGCCGGGAAGCTGAGTAGGAACACCCTGGTGATCAGTGGTGGGGGGCTGGATACCCTACCCGGGTGACGGCCGCAGCCAGTTCGGACGCAGAGCTCATCTCGGCGCACGCCGCAGGTGACCCGCACGCCTTCCCGGAGATCGTCAGACGGCACCGGGATCGCCTGTGGGCGGTCGCGTTGCGGACGCTGCGGGACCCGGAGGAAGCCGCCGACGCCCTCCAGGAGGCGTTCATCTCGGCCTTCCGGGCGGCGGGGTCGTTCCGGGCCGAGTCGCAGGTGACGACGTGGCTCCACCGCATCGTCGTCAACGCCTGCCTCGACCGGATGAGACGACGGCAGACCAAACCCACCGTGCCGTTACCAGAGGCGGGCCCCGGCGAGCCCGTGGCCCCGCGCGACCACATGGCCGAGCGGGAGACCAGGCTCGTGGTCGCCGCGGCCCTCGCGGAGTTGCCCGAGGAGCAGCGCGCGCCCATCGTGCTGGTCGACGTCGAGGGGTACTCGGTGGCGGAAACGGCCCAGATGCTGGGCATCGCCGAAGGCACGGTGAAGAGCAGGTGCGCCCGCGGTCGGGCCAAGCTGGCGAAAAGCCTCGGACACCTCCGGAACCGAAGTGCAGATGCGAACGTCCCAGTTGACGGTGTGAATGTGCAACAGCAACGTCAGCGGGAGGCACGATGAGCGGCAGTGAGGGGCGTCAGGGGACGCCTATCGATCCGCCGTGGTCCGTGGATCTGCTGGCCGACCTGCACGCCGGTGTGCTCGACGCCGAGACGGACGCACTGCTCCGCCCGCGCGTGGAAGCGGACCCGGACGCGCGTGCGGTCCTGGAGGCGCTGGACGCCACCCTCGCCGACCTGTCGGCGCTGCCGCCGATCCCGATGCCGCGGGACGTGGCGCTGCGGATCGACGCGGCGCTGGCCGCCGAGGCGCAGGGGGTGCCCGCACCGGTCGTCAGCCTGAACAGCGCCCGGCGGCGGAAGTACCAGCGCGTCGGGTGGGGTGCGAGCGTGCTCGTGGCCGCCGCGGCGGCCGTGGGCGTGTTCGCGGTGGTGATCCCGAACATGAGCAACCACACCGAGGGCGCGCAGTCGGCGTTCCCGCAGCCCACCCAGTCCCGGAGCACTCAAGCGCCGGCCGCCACCCAGGCGCCGTCGGACGAGAAGCCCGGACTGACGGTGAAGGGCCAGAACTTCGGCCCGATCATCGGCGACGTGCTGAAGATGCAGAACTACGGGCCGCTGGACAACCAGGAGACGCTCGACGGGTGCCTCAAGGGCGGCAACATCCAGGCGTCGAAGCCGCTCGGCGTGAGCCCGATCCAGCTCGACGACCAGTCCGCCGTGATGGCGATCCTGCCGTCAGGCCGGGTGGGCGGGTTCCGGATCGTGGTGCTCGACCCGGACACGTGCGGCCCGGACAACCCGAACGGCGTACTGGCCGACACCGTGGCGTCGCCGTAGAACCGACCGCCGCCCACGTAGCGAACCTCACTGCGTGGGCCCGGAATTCCGGACGCCTACGATCGCGTTACAGCTGAGTGCGCGGCCGGGACTCATTCCCGGCCCGTCGCGACGTATCGGAGGTCGAGGGTGTCGGACGTTCGGAACCTGATCATCGTGGGATCCGGGCCCGCCGGGTACACCGCCGCGGTGTACGCGGCACGGGCTCAGCTCGAACCGCTCGTGTTCGAGGGCAGCCAGTACGGCGGCGCCCTGATGACCACGACCGAGGTCGAGAACTACCCCGGTTTCCGCGACGGCATCATGGGCCCCGAGCTCATGGAGCAGATGCGGGAGCAGGCGAAGCGCTTCGGCGCGGAGCTGCGCTCCGAGGACGTCGACGCCGTCGAGCTGACCGGTGACGTGAAGTACGTGACCGCGAACGGCGTCCGGTACGCGGCGAAGGCCGTCGTGCTGGCGATGGGCGCGGCCGCCCGCTACCTCAACGTGCCGGGCGAGCAGGAGATGCTCGGGCGCGGGGTGTCGGCGTGCGCGACGTGCGACGGGTTCTTCTTCCGCGACCACGACATCGCGGTCGTCGGCGGTGGCGACTCGGCCATGGAGGAGGCGACGTTCCTGACGAAGTTCGCCAAGTCCGTGACGATCATCCACCGGCGTGAGGAGTTCCGCGCCTCGCGGATCATGCTGGAGCGCGCCCGCGCCAACGAGAAGATCAAGTGGCTGCTGAACACCGAGGTCCTCGAAGTGCTGGGCGAGGGCACCGTCAGCGGCGTCAAGGTCGCCTCCACGATCACGGGCGAAACCTCGGAGCTGCCGTTCACGGGTGTCTTCATGGCGATCGGCCACGACCCGCGCAGCGCGCTGGTCCGCGGCCAGGTCGACGTGGACGACGCCGG
Organism: Umezawaea sp. NPDC059074; assembly: GCF_042738955.1. Classification (NCBI taxonomy): domain Bacteria; kingdom Bacillati; phylum Actinomycetota; class Actinomycetes; order Pseudonocardiales; family Pseudonocardiaceae; genus Umezawaea; species Umezawaea sp. NPDC059074. The sequence continues at coordinate 34,610 of NZ_JBHYHC010000063.1, read as the reverse complement.
GTACGTGCGGGTCAAGGCTCCGTCCACCTACACGAAGCTCGACGGCGTGTTCGCCGCGGGCGACCTCGTCGACCACACCTACCGCCAGGCCATCACGGCTTCCGGCTCCGGGTGCGCGGCCGCGATCGACGCCGAGCGCTGGCTCGCCGAGCAGGGCGAGGCGCACGCCGCCTCGGCGGCGGAGCAGGTCGGCGGCGGGTACGCCGCGCAGGCCGTCACCACCAGCTGATCCACATCCACGTACGACGTTCGACCTGAGTTAGGGAGTAGCCAGATGGCCGGCAACACTGTGGTCGTGACCGACAAGAGCTTCGCCGACGACGTCCTGACCAGCGAGAAGCCGGTCCTGGTCGACTTCTGGGCGACCTGGTGCGGCCCGTGCAAGATGGTCGCCCCGGTGCTCGAGGAGATCGCGGCCGAGCACGCCGAGAAGATCACCGTCGCGAAGCTGGACATCGACGCGAACCCCGGCATCGCCCGTGACTACCAGATCATGTCGGTGCCCACGCTGATCCTGTTCCAGGGCGGCAAGCCGGTGAAGCAGATCGTCGGCGCGAAGCCCAAGGCGGCGCTGCTGAACGACCTCTCCGAGGTTCTTTCCTGAAATATCGTTGCAACGCCTAACGTGGCTCGTCCGTCATTCGATAATACGGACGAGCCACGTCCGTTCGGAGGAACCCCTTCACGGCTTGGTGGTCGCGCGGCCACACTCAGTAGCCCTGCGTGGAGCTACTGGCGCGGCAGGGCACAATAGGGGCTTCACGTCAGCGTCGACCTCGGTCGGCGCCCTAGTCGAGCGAGGGGTGCATGCTGCTACTCCGCCGCGGGGATGTCGGGCCGGACGTTGCCGACATCAGGTCCACACTGACCAAGATCGGTCTGCTGTCGGATCCGCAGGCATCACCGGTGTTCGACCTCTCCGTCGAGCACGCCGTGCGTGCCTTCCAGCAGCAGCGGGGCCTCATCACAGACGGCATCGTCGGCCCGGCCACCTACCGGGCGCTGCGCGACGCCACCTTCCGCCTCGGCGACCGGCCGTTGGCGTACCTGATCGCCCAGCCGGTGACCGGTGACGACGTCTTCGCCCTCCAGGAGCGGTTGCTGGAGATGGGCTACGACGCGGGCCGCGCCAACGGCGAGTTCGGGCAGCAGACCGAGCAGGCGCTGCGCAGCTTCCAACGCGACTACGGCTTGACCATCGACGGTATGTGCGGCCCGAACACGGTCCGCGCGCTCCGCCAGTTGCAGCCGAAGGTCCGCGGTGGCCGTCCGGTGTTCCTGCGCGAGCAGGAGCGGGTCCGCAAGGCCGGTCCGAGGCTGTCCGGCAAGCGCATCATCATCGATCCGGGTCACGGTGGCGATGACCTGGGTGTGGTGGTCGAGCACCTGAACGAGGCCAGGCTGATGCTGGACCTGGCCCGCAGGCTCGAGGGCAAGATGGCCGCGACCGGCATGGAGGCGCTGCTCACGCGCGGCCCCGACAACTGCCCGGACGAGGCCGCCAGGGCCAAGTTCGCCAACGAGGCGGGCGCGGACCTCATCCTGTCCCTGCACACCGACGGCAACTCCTCACCGAGGGCCTCGGGTGTGGCGAGCTTCCACTACGGCACCGGCAACGGCACCAGTTCCACGGTCGGCGAGGCCCTCGCGGGCTTCATCCAGCGCGAGATCACGGCCAGGACGGGCATGCCGGACTGCGGCACCCACCCCAAGTCGTGGGACGTGCTGCGGATGACCCGGTGCACGGCCGTCCGCGTCGAGGTCGGCTACCTGACCAACGAGCAGGACCGCCGCAGGCTGGCCGATCCCGCGTTCCGCGACGTCGTGGCGGAGGGCATCCTGGTCGCGGTGAAACGCCTGTACCTGCTGGGCAAGGACGACCAGCCCACCGGGACGTTCACCATGGACGACCTGATGAAGCGCGAACTCTCCAAGTTCTGACTTCCACAGCACGTGATCCCCGTGGCGTTCTCACCACGGGGATCACTGCTTTTCCCGTAACGCCGAGCGGCCGTCCGCGACTCCCAAGCAGGGACCCATCGGCGTGGACGGGGGAGCGGGCGTGCTGGATCTGCGACTGGTCGTGGAGTTCGACGCCGACGTGCATCCGGAGGACGCGGACCGGCTGACCCGCAGGCTGCGAACCGAGATCGCCGAGCTGGACGTCGAGTCGGCCAGGCTGGACGAGGGCGGCACCGCGCCCGACGGGGCGAAGGGCGCCGACGTCGTGACCCTGGGCGCGGTGGTCGTGGCGCTGAGCGCGTCCGGGGGCGTGTTCACCGCGCTCATCGACACTCTGCGCGGCTGGCTGGGCCGCCAGTCGGCGCGGCACAAGATCTCCGTGACCATCGACGGCGACACCATCGAACTCGAACGCGCCACGACCGAGCAGAAGCAGGCGCTAGTGGACGCCTACGTCCGCCGCCACACCGGCGGGAAGGCCTAGATCTTCGCGGACGCGGGGCGGAAGCTCGGTTCGGCCGTCGACACCGTGACGGTGTTCAGCAGGCGCTCCAGCGCCGCCTCGACGTCTTCCTTCCAGCCCAACGCGGTCCGCAGCTCGAGCCTGAGGCGGGGCCAGCGGTGGTGGGGGCGGACGGTCTTGAAGCCGACGCCGAGGAGGAAGTTCGCCGGGATGACGCAGCCGGGCTGGTCCTCGTCCGGCTGGGCGTCGCCGAAGGCCTCGATGGCCTTCACGCCGCGCTTGGTCAGGTCCTTGGCCACCGACTGCACGAGGACACGGCCGAGGCCGCCGCCGCGGAACTCCGGCAGCACCTCCAGCGAGGTCATCAGCACGGCGTCCGCGCTGACCGGTGACGTCGGGAAGGCGAGCGACCGCGGCACGGCGGCGGGCGGGGCGTAGAACGCCGACCCGGCCGGGATGCCGTCGCAGTAGATGATCCGGCCGCACGACCCCCACTCGAGCAGGACGCTGGAAACCCAGGCCTCCTTCTCGAACTCGGTGTCGCCGTACTCCTCGGCCTGGGACTTCAGGTGGGGGGCCAACTCCCAGAACACGCACGTCCGGCTGTGCTTGGAGAGGTGCTCCAGGTTGTCCAGAGTGACGCCCACAACGCGTCGCGACACCCTGTACCTCCAAAAAAAGCCCGGATCAAGAAGAAGAACCTCCCCGAGGATAGGCGGATGTGACGGCTGTCGGAAGGCGGATGCCACTAACGGGACGACGGTTACACTCGGCCGGTACCAACCCGCCGGTAATAATCACTCCCAGCGCGACCGCAGGAGTCCACCGTGACCACTCCCGGACAGCCCGCCAAGCAGGGCAACCGAAGCCTCGACCCCCATCTGCGGCGCTACGCGGCGCGCACAGCGGGGATGACGGCATCGGAGATCCGGGCGCTGTTCGCGGTGGCGAGCCGGCCGGAGGTGGTGTCCCTCGCGGGTGGGATGCCGCACCTCGCGGCACTGCCGCTGGAGGGCCTGGCGCGCGAGGTCGGCGAGCTGATCGCCACCGACGGCCTGGCGGCGCTCCAGTACGCGTCCGCGAACGGCACGCCCGAGCTGCGCGAGCAGATCTGCGACGTGATGGCCCTCGAGGGCATCCACGGGCACCCGGACGACGTCGTGGTGACGGTCGGCTCCCAGATGGGCCTGGACATGGTCACCCGGATCTTCGTCGACCCCGGTGACGTCGTGCTGGCCGAGGGGCCGTCGTACGTGGGCGCGCTCGGCTCGTTCGCCGCCTACCAGGCGCAGGTCGTGCACGTGGCCATGGACGCGGACGGGCTCGTCCCGCAGGCGCTCCGCGAGGCCCTCGCGGCCGTCGAGCGGTCCGGCCGCCGGGTCAAGTTCCTGTACACGATCCCGAACTTCCACAACCCCGCCGGCGTGACGCTGTCCATCGCCCGCCGCGCCGAGGTCCTGGAGATCTGCCGCCAGGCGGGCGTCCTCGTGGTCGAGGACAACCCGTACGGCCTGCTCGGGTTCGACGGCCAGACGTACCCGGCGCTGCGGTCGACCGACCCGGACAACGTCGTGTACCTCGGGTCGTTCTCCAAGACGTTCGCCCCTGGCCTCCGGGTCGGCTGGGTGCTCGCGCCGCACGCCGTGCGCGAGAAGCTGGTCCTGGCCGCCGAGTCGGCCACGCTGTGCCCGCCGACGCTCAACCAGATGATCGTGTCGCGCTACCTGTCGACGCACGACTGGAAGGGCCAGATCAAGATCTACCGCGAGGCGTACCGGGAACGGCGCGACGCGGCGATCTCGGCGCTGGAGCAGCACATGCCCGCCGGGTGCTCGTGGAACCGGCCGGACGGCGGGTTCTACGTGTGGCTGACCGTGCCGGAGGGCATCGACACCAAGGCGATGCTGCCGCGGGCGATCACCCAGCGGGTGGCGTACGCGTCGGGCACCGGGTTCTACGCGGACAAGCTCGGCAGCAGGCAGCTCCGGATCTCCTACTGCTACCCGACGCCGGAGCGCATCCGCGAGGGCGTGCGGCGGCTGGCGAACGTCCTGGAGGACGAGGCCCAGCTGCACGCCACGTTCGGGCCGACCACCAGCCGCGAGCTGTCCGGGCCGCAGAACCCGTCGCCCGACACCGCCTGATCCTTTTCCACCTTGGGGGCCACCCACCCACACCCGTGGGTGGGTGGCTTCTCCGTTTTCACCGTCGATGTTGGGGAGAGAAGTCGTGTCGGAACGCTGGGTAGCGGTACTCGCCGGTGGGCTGTCGCACGAGCGCGAGGTGTCGCTGCGGTCCGGCCGCCGCCTGTCGGCCGCGCTGCGCTCGGTCGGCGTGACCGTGGAGGAGTGGGACACCGACCGCGGCCTCCTGGCGCGGTTGAAGGACCACCGGCCGGACGCCGTCGTCGTCGCGCTGCACGGCGGCGAGGGCGAGAACGGGTCGGTGCAGACGATCCTGGAGATGTCCGGCGTGCCGTACGTCGGCACGGACTCGCGGGCGTGCCGACGGGCGTGGGACAAGCCGCTCGCGAAGGCGGAGCTGGCGCGGGCCGGTCTGTCGACGCCGGAGTGGGTCGTGCTGCCGCACGCGACGTTCCGCGAACTCGGCGCGCAGCCGGTGCTCGACGCGATGGTCGAGAGCCTCGGGCTGCCGCTGATGCTCAAGCCGGACCAGGGCGGGTCCGCGCTGGGCGCTCAGGTCGTCCGGGACGCGTCGGAGCTGCCGACCGCGATGGTCGGATGCCTGGCGTACGGGGAGACCGTGTTGGCCGAGCGGTTCGTCGAGGGGATCGAGGTCGCCGTCGCGGTGATCGACGGACCCGACGGCCCGTACGCGCTGCCCGCCGTGGAGATCGAGCCGGAGGGCGGCGGCATCTACGACTACACGTCGCGGTACACCGCCGGGCTCACCGACTTCCACGCGCCCGCCCGGCTCGACGCCGCCGCGGCCAAGTCGGTGGGGGAGTTGGCCGTCGCCGCGCACCGGCTGCTCGGTCTCCGCGACGTGTCGCGGACGGACGCGATCGTGGCGCCCGACGGGACGGTCCAGTTCCTCGAAGTGAACGTGTCGCCCGGCCTGACCGAGACCTCGCTGCTGCCGATGGCGCTCGAAGCGGCCGGGGAGTCGCTCGGGGAGATCTACGCGGGGCTCATCGAACGCGCTGTTTCACGTTAAACATTCGATTGCCCTCCGTGTCCATTCGGATGCGGAGGGCAATCGTCACCGTGACAAAGCGGCCTGGTGGGGTTCCCTAGGCCTCCAACGATGTCCGATTTGTCGCTTCCGGCGCCATCAGCTGGATGATCCGTTCAAGATCGTCAACGGACCCGAATTCGACGACGATTCGGCCTTTTCGCTGACCGAGCTCGACCTTCACGCGGGTGTCGAAGTTGTCCGAGAGGCGCTCGGCCAAGTCCTGGAGACCCGGCGCGTGGATCGCCTTCTTGCGGACCACCTTCGCCTTGGCGGGCTCGGCGCTCTTCGCGAGCGTCACCGCTTCTTCCGTCGCGCGGACCGACATGCCCTCCGCGACGATCTTCTTCGCCAGGTCCTCCTGGGCGTCCGCGTCGTCCAAGCTGAGCAACGCGCGCGCGTGACCCGCCGAGAGGATCCCCGCCGCGACCCGCCGCTGCACGGGGAGGGGGAGCTTCAACAACCGGATCGTGTTCGTCACGACCGGGCGGCTGCGACCGATCTTGTCGGCCAGCTCCTCGTGCGTGACACCGAACTCCTGGAGCAGCTGCTGGTACGCCGCCGCCTCCTCCAGCGGGTTCAACTGCACCCGGTGGATGTTCTCCAACAGGGCGTCGCGGAGCATCACGTCGTCGTGCGTGTGCCGCACGATCGCCGGGATCGTCTTCAACCCGGCCTGCTGGGTGGCCCGCCAGCGGCGCTCACCCATGACCAGTTCGTAGTTGTCGTTCCCCAACTCGCGCACGACGATCGGCTGCATGAGCCCGAACTCGCGGATCGAGTGCTCGAGCTCGTTGAGCGCTTCCTCGTCGAAGACGTGCCGCGGCTGCTTCGGGTTCGTGCGGATCGAGTTGACCGGGAGCTCCCGGTACACCGCGCCCGCGACCTCACCGCCGATCTCCACCGAGTCGGAGCGCGCAGGGGCGGACCCGTTCCCGTTCGCGGTCGGCGGGCGAACCGGGGTCGAACCCGGAGGCGGGCCGCTCGGGATCAAGGCGGCCAGCCCTCGGCCAAGTCCACCCCTGCGCTGCTCCGTCATGCCAACCCCATCCTCGCGCCGAACTCGGCGATCTCGCGTGCTGCGTCCAGGTAGCTCATCGCGCCCCGTGAGCCCGGATCGTAGGTCAGCACCGTTTGTGCGAATCCTGGTGCCTCGGACACCTTCACGCTGCGCGGGATCACCGTGCGGAGAACCGTGTCGCCGAAGTGGCCGCGCACCTCGCTGGTCACCTGGTCGGCCAGCTTGGTCCGGCCGTCGTACATCGTGAGCAGGATCGTGGAGACGTTGAGCGTCGGGTTCAGGTGCGCCTGCACCAGCTCGATGTTCCGCAGCAACTGCCCGAGCCCCTCCAGCGCGTAGTACTCGCACTGGATCGGGATCAGCACCTCCTGCGCGGCGACCATCGCGTTGACGGTCAGCAGACCGAGCGACGGCGGGCAGTCGATGAAGACGTAGTCCGGGTCGATCTCGGCGAGCGCCTCGGAGCTGAGCGCCTCCTTGAGCCGCGACTCGCGCGCCACCATCGAGACGAGCTCGATCTCGGCGCCCGCGAGGTCGATCGTGGCGGGCACGCAGTAGAGGTTGGGGGACTGGTTGCTGACCTGAGCGGCCTCGGCGACCGAGATCTCCCCGATCAGCACCTCGTACACGGAGGGGGTGCCGGACCGGTGCTCGATGGCCAGCGCGGTGCTCGCGTTGCCCTGCGGGTCGAGGTCGATCACGAGCACCTTGAGCCCCGCGATCGCCAGACCGGCGGCGAGGTTGACCGTGCTCGTCGTCTTGCCGACGCCGCCCTTCTGGTTGGCGACGGTCAGGATGCGGCGACGTGTGGGGCGGGGGAGTTTGAGGTTGTCGGGGTGCAGCACGCGGGTTGCGCGGGCGGCCTCTTCGGCGATCGGTGTCCACACGGCGCTGTCTCCTGCCGTTGCAGTGTGCGAGTTGTTCGGGGGACGTTCGCTCGGGCGCTCTGTTTCACGTGGAACATCAGCCGTCTGGAACAACGGCTGGAGAGCCGGGTTGCCGGGTCGGGGTACCGGATCCGGATACACGCTCACCGATCCTTCCTTCGTCGACGTGCTCCGTCACGACGACCACTCGGCTCGGAACGTTCCACGAGCACAACCGTGGTCGGCACTTCGAGTACATCCGCACCGCACGACACGACGCGCTGCCGGGAACCCCCGGCACGGCGCACCGCCTCGGCGTCGCGCTCCATCTCCTCCAACGCGCTCTCGCCCTTGAGAGCCACCAGTTGGCCGCCGGGCTTCAGGAGGGGCAGGCACCACCGCGCCAACCGCTCCAGCGGAGCCACCGCGCGCGCCGTCACGACATCGACGTCGGACAGCTTCTCGCGCACGGACGCCTCCTCTGCTCGACCGCGGACCACCGTCACAGACGACAACCCCAGCGTCTCCACGACCTCATCCAGCCAAGCCACCCGACGGGCCATCGGCTCCAGCAGGGTCAGGTTCAGATCAGGTCGGGCGATCGCCAGCGGGATGCCCGGCAGGCCTGCGCCAGAGCCTACGTCCACCACCCGACAATTCTGAGGAAGAATCTCCGCGATCACCGCGGAGTTGAGCAGATGACGTTCCCACAGGCGCTCGACCTCACGAGGTCCGATCAACCCGCGCTCGACCCCGTGGTCGGCCAGCAGTTGAGCGAACGCGATCGCGCGGTCCAGGTGGTCGCCGAAGACTCGCTTCGCGCGGTCTTCCATGTCTCCGACCATGTCTCCATCCGTGACGTTTCACGTGAAACCACGCGGCACACGAAGGCGACCGGGTGGATGGGTAGGTAAAGGGGCGTCCGCAGAATCCGCGAAAACTGCCGCCGTCCATGATGACGGATAGACCCACCGACACGCCAAGCCGGGTGACAAGATCGGTCCCGTTTCACGTGAAACGAGGGACAAATCATGCAGAACCCATCCACGTTCCCCCTCACCCACCCCTTCCCCGGCCGCCTCAGCACGATGGCCCACCCACCCGGCGAAGCCTGGCGACTGATCTCCGACGTACGCGGGGTCGAGGTGCCGGAGACAGACGAACAGCGGGACTGGATCCGTTTCACGTGAAACACCGCTCCGCCGAGTCACCCACGTTTCACGTGAAACGCAAGCAGCCGGAGCGGCCTACCGAGGAACCCTGATCCGGGCCGACTCCGGAAGCCACCGACAACTCGCGGGCAGACGCACGATGAGCGAGCGGCGGCGACAGCAAGCGGCGACCACAGCGGGCGGACGGCAAGCAAGCGGGTGGCGGCGGCAGCGAACAGCGCGGAGAACAGCGCGGCGAGCAGGTGGCGGTTGCGGGCGAGTGGCAGCCGCGTCGGATGGGTGATGACTGGCGGCGGGCGGCTTCGACGGGCGGCGGCAGGTGACAGCGAGCAAGTGGCAGCGAGTGGAAGAGAGGCAGCGGCGGGCGAGTGACAGCTGGCGGCGGCAGGCGAGTGGGCCGCGGCGGAGCGGCGGCAGGCGAGCGCGGCCGCGGGCGAGTGGCATCTGGTGGTGGGCGGGTGGTGGGCGAGAGGCAGCGGCGGCGAGCAAGCCGGGGCGGCAGTGGGCGAGTGGGGCGGTACCGGAAGCAAGTGGCCGGGAGCCGGCGTCGGGGAGGCGGGTAGGCGGCCGTGATCGTGATGTGGGCGAGAGGGTCGGTGTGGAGTGGCGTGCATCCGGTGTCAGGGCTAGCTGTGGATGCGGCAGCGGAGGACCGCGGTCCGGGACCGGAGCGCTGGCGGGTGCCGTGTCCCTGGCTCAGCGACTACCGGAAGGCGGGACAGTCGGTGTGCGCGTCGCAGCCGAGCCGGGGGAGGGGCTGGGGGCGGCGGGAGTTCGTGTCGGGGCTGCGGGTGTCAGCAGGTGTCTGGGTCCAGCGAATGAGGCAGCGCGTGCGAGGCGCGGCGGTGTCGGGAGAGCGGTGCGCTGGGGAGGCTGGCGGAGGTGGTGTCAGTGCGGTGGTCCCGAGCAGAGCGATGTTCCACGTGAAACAGAAACGGCCCGCCCCCACGAGGGGAGCGGGCCGTTCTGGGGTGAGGGTCAGGCCTGGGGCAGGATCACCACTCGGCGCTGGGGCTCCTCGCCTTCGCTTTCGCTGTGGACGCCCGCGACGGCGGCTACCGCGTCGTGGACGACCTTGCGCTCGAACGGGGTCATCGGGTGGAGGCGGATGCGTTCGCCCGATGCGAGGACCTTCTCCGCGGTGGTGCGGCCGAGGTCGGCCAGTTCCGCACGGCGGCCCGCTCGCCAGCCCGCCACGTCGAGCATGAGCCTGCTGCGGACGCCGGTCTCCTGCTGGACCGCGAGCCTCGTCAATTCCTGGAGCGACTCGAGCACGGTGCCGCGGGTGCCGACGAGCTTCTCCAGGTCCTCCCCACCGTCGATGCTGACGATGGCACGGCCGGCTTCGACGTCCAGGTCGATGTCGCCGTCGTAGTCGAGCAGGTCGAGCAGGCGCTCCAGGTAGTCGCCCGCGATGTCGCCTTCTTGGACGAGCAGGTCTTCCGAACTGCCGCGCGTCTTCGGCTCCGCTTCGGCAGCGTCCTCCTCGGGCGCGTCCACTTCGGCGGCCTGCAACGTCTCCGACACGATGTCTCCTCTCCAGGGCAAGCGCCCGGTCAACGACGCTTCTTGTTGCCCTGCTTCTTGCCAGGGGATCGGCCTGTGATCAGGCCGGGGATCTCGGTGTTGGCCGACGCGCCGTTGCCGTTGGTCTCGGCGCTGGGCGGCGTGTCCTGGACGGGCGAGGCGGGCTTGGCCTTCGCGGTGCCCATGGCCTTGGCGTTGCCGACGCGGACGCCGGGTGCGGGCTTCTGGCCGACACGCGGGGCGGTCGGCTTCTGGCCGGGCTTGGGGGCGAGGTCCTTGCGCTGGGCGATGGCCTCGGTCTTCTTCGCCTCTTCGTCGCGGTCGATGCGCCGGTACACGAAGTGCTGCTGCGCGAGCGTCCAGCCGTTGTTGCTCAGCCAGTACATGAGGATCGCGATCGGGAAGAACAGACCACCGACGAGCACACCCAGCGGGAAGATGTAGAGGGTCAGCTTGTTCATGATCGCGGTCTGCGGGTTGTCCGTGGCCGCCTGCGTCTGCCGGGCCACCGAGTGGCGCGCGGTGAAGTGCGTCGCGATGCTGGCGATGATCATCAACGGGATCGCCACGATGATGACCGACGAGCGCTGCGTGCTGAACTGCGCGAGCTGCTCGGCGGGCATCGTGATGAACGTCGACAGGTTCGCGCCGAACAGCTTGGCCTGGACGAAGGACTCGACGCCCTTGGCGTCGAAGAAGTACACCTCGCCCCAGCCGGGCTTGAACGAGCGCAGCACGTGGAACAGACCGATGAACACCGGGATCTGCACGAGCATCGGCAGGCAGCCGCCGAGCGGGTTGACCCCGTGCTCGGACTGCAGCTTCTGCATCTCGGCCGCCTGGCGCTGGCGGTCGTTCGCGTACTTCTTCTTGATCTTCTGCAGTTCCGGCGCGAACTCCTGCATCTTCCGCATGGAGCGCACCTGGCCGACGAACGGCTTGAAGAGCAGTGCCCGGAGGGTGAAGACCAGGAAGATCACCGACAGCGCCCACGCGATGCCGCTGGACTCGCCGAAGACGTGGCCGAAAACCCAGTGCCAACACCAGAGGATGAAGGACACCGGGTAGTAGATGAAGTTGAGCACTGAGCTACTCCTCGGCGGATGTGTCGGGGACCTGTTCCTGGCGAGGTCTCCTCGGTGGAACGGGGTCCAGGCCTCCAGGGTGCCAGGGTCCGCAGCGGGCCAGCCGGCGAAGGGTCAGCCAGGAGCCGCGCAGCGCACCGTGGACGGTCAACGCCTCTACCGCGTAGGCACTGCAACTCGGGTAGAAGCGACAGCTCGGTGGCAGGTACGGCGAGATGAACCGCTGGTAGAACCGCACCGGCAGGATGAGCACCCGCGCCAGTGGACTCGACTGCGTGGTGGTCATCGCAACAGCCTGCGCAGCGCGGCGTCGAAGTCGGCCGCGAGCTCCGCGCTGGTCGCCTCGGCCGAGGCGGGCAGCGCGCGCACGACGAGCGAGGTGCCGTCGGGCAGCCGCGCCAACCGGTCGCGGACGACGTGGCGCAGCTTGCGGCTGACCCGGTGGCGGACCACCGAGTTGCCCACGGCTTTGCTCACGACGAAGCCCACCTTGGACATGTCCAAGGTGGGCCGCGCCGAGGATTCAGTAGACGTCTGCAGCCCTGACGACGGCACCAGGGCGTGCACGACCAGCCGGGGCCGTCCTGCACGGCGGCCTCGGCGAACCACCAGGCCGAAGTCCTGGCTGCGGGTCAGCCGGGCGGCCGCGGGGAGCACGGCGCTGCTGTTATCAGGCGGACAGGCGGTCGCGGCCCTTGGTGCGCCGCGCTGCGAGGATGGCCCGGCCGGCGCGGGTGCGCATGCGCAGCCGGAAGCCGTGCGTCTTGGCGCGGCGGCGGTTGTTGGGCTGGAAGGTGCGCTTACCCTTGCTCACGGCTGGATCTCCCGGTGCTGACTACCAAGCAGGTCTGTGGGTGTCCCCAGCCGATCTACAATCCGGCGCCGTCCGGCACCTGGGCTGGACGGTCGCGGCAAGAGCGCGCCAATGGCACCCGTCGCTCGCGGGAGACTTCTCCGAGGGTACGCAGGCCGGGGTGCTGTTCTCAAATCGGGGTGGCCCCGGACACGCCGGGCGACGTGCCGTGGACGCCCGGTGCTTGCCCGTCACACCGCCTTGTGGGAGAGCGCGAGGCTTGTTAACGTGCACGCTCCGCGGATTTCGAGGCGCACCTGGATGTCGCCGAAACGGCCCGCACGGTGCGTCGATGTCACCGCCGGGATCCGCCGCGTCCCGACGCACCTTCGTGCACAGTTGTGGATAACTCTGTGGATGCCTCTATTCTCCGAGTCCACACCGTGAAGCGGGTAGCTCCACGGGGGGAGCACGTCGAGGGGAGGGGAGCGCGCAGGTGTCCAACCACCAGACCGATCTCGGTCTCGTGTGGGAGCAGGTGGTCGCGGAACTGGCCGCCAGCACCCTGTCCCCGCAGCAGCGAGCTTGGATGCGGGTGACCAGGCCGATCGGTCTGCTCGACGGAACCGCGCTGCTGGCCGCGCCGAGCGACTTCGCGAAGGAAGCGATCGAGCGCGCGTTGCGCGAACCCATCACCGCCGCCCTGTCCCGCCGCCTCGGCCGGGCCGTGTCGCTGGCCGTGAAGGTCGACTCACCCGAACCGGTGAACACCCCGACGGCGCCGATCCCGGTCGCGCACGGCGTGCCCGGCGGCAACGGGATCAGCCAGCCGATCGGTCTGCTCAACCAGTCGATGCCCGGCCAGATGCCGCCGCAGATGCCCAGCCCCATGCCGGGCCAGCCGTTGCCGCCGCCCATGCCCGGCGGCCAGCAGCAGCTGGCGATGCCGGGCATGTCGAACGGCGAGGACGGCGACGGCGAGTCGGACAGCGACGAGGTCGACGAGGAGCGCGAGGCCCGCGAGGCGCTCGCGACCGTCCACGAGATCTGGCCGACGTTCAGCGGCACCGCGCCCGCGGTCAGCGGCACGCCGTTCACCCGGCCCGCGAACCCGCCGACGTCGCAGACCCGGCTGAACGAGAAGTACAACTTCGACACGTTCGTCATCGGCGCCTCGAACCGGTTCGCCCACGCGGCGGCGGTCGCGGTGGCCGAAGCGCCGGCCCGCGCGTACAACCCGCTGTTCATCTGGGGCGAGTCCGGGCTCGGCAAGACGCACCTGCTCCACGCGGTCGGCCACTACGCGCAGCGCCTGTTCCCCGGCATGCGCGTGCGGTACGTGTCGACCGAGGAGTTCACCAACGACTTCATCAACTCCCTGCGCGACGACCGCAAGGTCGCGTTCCAGCGCCGCTACCGGGACATCGACGTGCTCCTCGTCGACGACATCCAGTTCCTGGAGGGCAAGGAAGGCACGCAGGAGGAGTTCTTCCACACCTTCAACACGCTGCACAACTCGAACAAGCAGATCGTCGTGTCCTCCGACCGGCCGCCCAAGCGGCTGGAGACGCTGGAGGACCGGCTGCGGACGCGGTTCGAGTGGGGTCTGATCACCGACATCCAGCCGCCCGAGCTGGAGACCCGGATCGCGATCCTCCGCAAGAAGGCGGCGCAGGACCGGTTGGCGGCGCCCGCCGAGGTGCTGGAGTTCATCGCGGCCCGGATCGAGCGGAACATCCGCGAGCTCGAGGGCGCGCTGATCCGGGTGACGGCGTTCGCGTCGCTCAACCGGCAGCCGGTCGACGTGCAGCTCGCCGAGATCGTCCTGCGGGACCTGATCCCGGACTCGCACGCGCCCGAGGTGACCGCGCCGACGATCATGGCCGTCACGGCGGAGTACTTCGGCGTGACGATCGACGACCTGTGCGGCAAGGGCAAGACGAAGGCGCTCGCGAACGCCCGGCAGATCTCCATGTACCTGTGCCGCGAGCTGACCGACCTGTCGCTGCCGAAGATCGGCCAGACGTTCGGCGGCCGCGACCACACGACGGTCATGCACGCGGACAAGAAGATCCGCAAGGAGATGGCCGAGCGCCGCCGGATCTACGACCAGGTCCAGGAGCTCACCTCCCGGATCAAGCAGCGGTCCCGGCACACCATCTAGTACTGAGCGCTCGACGAGGGCGGGATCACCTCACGGAGGTGGTCCCGCCCTCGTCGTTCCGTGGGACCCTTGCGCCGCCCCTCCGGTCGGACGCGGCGTCCTTTTCGGCGACGCCCCCGACTCGCGGCGAGCGCCCGACCAGAAACCCCCGGCCCCCTCGAACGGCCGCCGCGGACGCCCGCCGGACTTTTCCCAGACCCACCTCGGCGCGACCCAGGACCCCCTTCGGCGGGCCGGTCGAGCACCGCCCAGGGGTCGGACCGCCGGCGCGACGCCGCGACTTTTCTCCTGGACCGCCGGTCATAGCCTGTGTACAACCTCAGAAAAGTTGTCCGAACGGGGGAGTTTCGGGCTCCGAACCCTGTGCAGCACCCGGGGACAACCGCACCCACACCCGGGGACGCACCCGGGGACAAGTCGGCCTTCCTGTGGACCAAACGGAGCAACGTCGGAGTTGTCCCCGGGGGCGCCGAGTTGTCCCCGGGTGGCACCCCCCAGTTGCCCACAGGTTTGAAGGGGCGCTGACCTGCGAGGACAGTCGTTGTCCACACAATCCACAGCCCTTACTGTTACTGCTGTTGTTCTCTCTTGAAGAGAAGAACAAAAGAAAAACAGGGGGTGGCGAAACCCGGGGACAAGCGCTCGGACGGCCCTCCCGCAGTCCCCGCCCCGAGATGACGTGGAGGCTCCGGACGCTCTACGGTGGAGCCACCACGCCAGGAGGTCGCAGCCCACACCGACCCACCTGAGGCGAACGCGGTCCGCTTCCCAGCGGTTCTCACCCCCACAGCTCCCAACGCTCCGCCACGTTGGACCGACCGTCCCCTCGGTCGGTCATGCCGACTTGAGGAAGGACGCTCATGAAGATCCGCGTCGAGCGCGACGGCCTGGCCGACGCCGTCGCCTGGGTCGCGCGCAGCCTGCCGTCCAGGCCGCCCGTTCCGGTGCTCGGTGGAGTCATGCTCGACGCCGGCTCGTCGGACGGCGCTCCGGGCGACTCGCTCACCGTCTCGGGCTTCGACTACGAGGTCTCGGCGACGGTCGGCGTCCCGGCCACGATCGCGGACGGCGGGAAGACGCTCGTCTCCGGTCGCCTGCTCGCCGACATCACCAAGGCGCTGCCGAACCACCCGGTCGAGATCTCCGTCGACGGCTCCCGGATGACGATCACCTGCGGCAGCGCCAAGTTCAGCCTCCCGACGATGCCGGTCGAGGACTACCCCGCGCTGCCGAACATGCCGCAGCTGGCGGGCGAGCTGGCAGGCGAGGTCTTCAGCGAGGCCGTCGCCCAGGTCGCCGTCGCGGCGGGCAAGGACGACACGCTGCCGATGCTGACCGGCGTCCGGCTGGAGATCGGCGAGGGCAAGTTCACGCTCGTCGCGACCGACCGCTTCCGGCTGGCGATGCGCGAGTTCGCCTGGGAGCCCAACGAGACGCTGAGCGACACCGCCGTGCTGGTCCCGGCGAAGACGCTCGCGGACGCGGCCAAGACCCTCGGCGGATCGGGCAACAAGGTCGAGCTGTCGCTCGCCGCGAACGACGGGCTGCTCGGCCTCTCCGGCAACGGCAGGCGCACCACGACCCGCCTCCTCGACGCGGACTTCCCGAAGTACCGCCAGCTCCTCCCGAGCGAGCACTCGGCCGCCGCGATCATCGAGGTCGACTCGCTCGTCCAGGCGATCAAGCGCGTGTCGCTCGTCGCCGAGCGCGGCACCCAGGTCCGGCTCGAGTTCGTCGACGGCGGCCTGCGCCTGTCGGCCGGTGGCGACGACGAGGGCAGCGCCGAGGAGGAGCTCCCGGTCGAGTACACCGGCGAGCCGGTGACGATCGCGTTCAACCCCACGTACCTCCTCGAGGGCGTGCACGCCGTGCGCACGGCCAAGGCTCACCTGTCCTTCACGACCCCCAGCAGGCCTGCGTTGTTGAAGCCGGTCGATGATGATGGCGGCGTGGCGCCGGGCTACCTGTACCTGCTGATGCCCGTACGCCTGCCCGGCTAAACGTCAACTCGAAACAGGGGAGCCAGAACCGTGCAGCTCGGACTTGTGGGCCTCGGCAAGATGGGCTTCAACATGCGCGAGCGGATTCGCCGCGCGGGCCACGAGGTTGTCGGTTACGACCGCAACCCCGAGGTCACCGACGCGAGTTCGCTCGCCGACCTGGTCGCCAAGCTGGAAGCCCCGCGCGTGGTGTGGGTGATGGTGCCGTCCGGTGACATCACCCGGAACACGATCGCCGAGCTGGGCGGGCTGCTGTCGCCCGGCGACCTGGTGATCGACGGCGGCAACTCCCGCTACACCGACGACAAGGTGAACGCGGAAGCGTTGGCGGAGAAGGAGATCGGCTACCTCGACGCCGGTGTCTCCGGTGGCGTGTGGGGGCTCGACAACGGCTACGGCCTGATGGTCGGCGGCGACGCGAAGCACGTCGAGCTGGCGATGCCGATCTTCGACGCGCTGCGCCCCGAGGGTCCCCGCGAGGAGGGGTTCGCGCACGCGGGCACCGTCGGCGCGGGCCACTTCGCGAAGATGATCCACAACGGCATCGAGTACGGCCTGATGCAGGCGTACGCCGAGGGCTTCGAGCTGCTCGAGGCGTCCAAGCTGGTGGAGAACGTGCCCGCGACCATCAAGGCGTGGCAGCGCGGCACCGTCGTCCGGTCCTGGCTGCTCGACCTCCTGGTCCGCGCGCTGGACTCCGACCCCGAGCTGGACGACCTGCGCGGCCACGTCGAGGACTCCGGCGAGGGCCGGTGGACCGTCGAGGAGGCGATCAACCTCGCGGTGCCCGCGCCGGTGATCTCCGCCGCGCTGTTCGCCCGGTTCGCGTCCCGCCAGGACGACTCGCCCGCCATGCGCGCGGTGGCCGCCCTGCGCAACCAGTTCGGTGGCCACGCCGTCACCGCCGCCGGACCGTCGTCCGGCAGCGGCAGCACGCAGGGCTGACCCCGCCGTTGTACGTCAGGCACCTCCAGGTCAGCGACTTCCGCTCGTGGGAACGCGCTGACCTGGCGTTCGAGCCGGGGGTCAGCGTGCTGGTCGGGCCGAACGGCCAGGGCAAGACGAACCTGGTCGAGGCGCTCGGCTACGTGGCCACGCTCGGGTCGCACCGGGTGGCCACCGACGTGCCGCTGATCCGGCACGGATCCCCTCGCGCGGTCGTGCGGGCCGCGGTCGTCAACGACGGCCGTGAACTGCTGGTCGAACTGGAGATCACGCCGGGCAAGGCGAACCGGGCGCGGATCAACCGCGGCCCGGTTCCCCGGCCGCGGGACGTGCTGGGCATCCTGCGCACCGTGCTGTTCGCGCCGGAGGACCTGGCGCTGGTGCGCGGCGATCCCGGTGAGCGCCGGAGGTTCCTGGACGAGATGCTCGTGGCGCGCGCGCCCCGGTACGCCGGGGTGCGCAGCGACTACGAGCGGGTGCTCAAGCAGCGCGGCGCCCTGCTGAAGTCGGCGGGCGCCGCGAAGCGGGCCGGGCGGTCGGCCGACATCAGCACCCTCGACGTGTGGGACGGGCACCTGGCGAAGCACGGCGCCGAACTGCTCGCCGCGCGGCTGGACCTCGTGGCGGACATCGCGCCGCACGTGGCCGCGTCGTACGCGGAGGTGGCGCCGGAGTCACGGCCCGCGAGGATCACGTACCGGTCGAGCCTGGGGGAGTCGCAGCCGGAGGGCTTCGGGACACCGGGCGGTCCGCGCGCCGACCGGAGCGTGCTGGAGGACGCGATGCTGGTCGAGCTGTACCGGGTCCGCTCGCAGGAGATCGACCGGGGCGTCTGCCTGGTCGGTCCGCACCGCGACGAGCTGGAGCTGGCGCTCGGCGAGCTGCCTGCGAAGGGTTACGCCAGTCACGGAGAGTCATGGTCTTTCGCCTTGGCGCTGCGGCTCGGCGGGTACGAGCTGCTGCGTGTCGACGGCGCCGAACCCGTGCTCGTGCTGGACGATGTGTTCGCCGAACTCGACCGCGGCAGGCGGCGGCAGCTGGCCAAGGTCGCGGCCGCCGCGGAGCAGGTGCTGATCACCGCGGCCGTCGCCGAGGACGTGCCCGAGGAGCTCGCGGGCGCTCGGTTCGAGGTCCGCCACGGGGAGGTGCACAGTGTCTGACGACGTCCCTCGAATGGGTGTGACAAGTCGCACAACTGGGGACAACCCTGTGGATGGTGTGGATAACTCGCCACAAATTGCGGACATATCCACAGGGGACGTCACTCCACAGGGTGTTCTGTCCCCAGCTGACGGTGAAATCCTCCGCGGACCCGACTTGGCGCGGGCCGCGCTGGAGGCCGCGCGGGCCTCCGCGAAGAGCCGTGCCAAGCAGCCCGGACGCCGCGCGACCGGGGGAGCGAACCGCTCGAAGCGCCGCCGCTGGTCGGGTGCGGGCCCGGACGACCGGGACCCCCAGCCGCTGGGCAGGCTGGCCTCGCGGGTCGCGACCGACCACGGGTGGGCCGAGCGGCTCGCGGGCGGCAACGTGTTCGGCAAGTGGGCCAAGCTGGTCGGCGAGGACGTGGCCGAGCACGCGAAACCGATCGCGCTCAGTGACGGCGAGCTGACGGTCCAGGCGGACTCCACGGCGTGGGCGACGCAGCTCAGGCTGTTGCAGCGCGAGCTCATCAAGCGCATCGCGGCCGGGGTCGGTGACGGCGTGGTGAAGAAGATGAAGATCCAGGGCCCCCAGGCTCCCAACTGGCGATTCGGCCCCAGGCACGCTCCAGGGCGCGGCCCACGTGATACCTACGGCTGAGGCGCGTTAATCGTTCAGCGGCGATCCTGTGGCGCACTGAGCGCTCACCAGCCGATTTGACCACCTGGGTCAGCCGATCCAACCCGTCCGGGTCAAGTTGAGAGCCTCTGCGGGCAAATCAGGGGTGTCCTTGGTGCACTCTGGTCGCACCCGACCGGTAGAATAAAGGGCAAGCATGACCATCAGCGTCGCCGCTCGGCGACGTCCTGTCGCTTCATGTCGAGGAGACACCAGGCCCGTGGCAGACAAGAATGAGTACGGCGCGTCCTCAATCAGCGTCCTCGAGGGCCTGGAGGCGGTCCGCAAGCGCCCCGGCATGTACATCGGGTCGACCGGCGAGCGGGGTCTGCACCACCTCATCTGGGAAGTCGTCGACAACTCGGTCGACGAGGCGATGGCCGGGTTCGCGACCACGGTCGACGTGACGCTGCTGGCCAACGGCGGCATCCGGGTGATCGACGACGGCCGCGGCATCCCGGTCGACATGCACCCCGTGGAGAAGGTCCCGACCCTCGAGGTCGTCATGACCAAGCTGCACGCGGGCGGCAAGTTCGACAGCGACTCGTACGCGGTGTCCGGCGGTCTGCACGGCGTCGGCATCTCGGTCGTCAACGCGCTGTCGTCCGTGGTCGAGGTCGAGGTGAAGCGCCAAGGTTTCACGTGGAACCAGCGCTACGAGGGCACCAAGCCCGCGCACCCGCTGACCAAGGGCGCGGCCGTCGCGGACACCGGCACCACCATCACCTACTGGGCCGACCCGACGATCTTCGAGACGACCACCTACAACCTGGAGACGATCTCGCGCCGCCTCCAGGAGATGGCGTTCCTCAACAAGGGCCTGACGATCGTCCTGCGCGACGAGCGCGTCGCCGAGGTGGACGCCGAGGCCGACGCCGAGGGTCACGTGGCGCGGGTCAAGGAGCGGACGTTCCACTACCCGAACGGCCTCGAGGACTTCGTCAAGCACATCAACCACACGCGCGAAGAGGTCCACAAGAAGGTCATCGCCTTCGATGCCAAGGGTGACGGCATCGAGGTCGAGGTCGCGATGCAGTGGAACACCGGCTACACGGCCTCGGTGTACACCTTCGCCAACACGATCAACACGCACGAGGGCGGCACGCACGAGGAGGGCTTCCGCGCGGCGCTGACCCGTGTCGTCAACGAGTACGCGCGCGACAAGAAGCTGCTCAAGGAGAAGGACACCAACCTCACCGGCGACGACATCCGCGAGGGTCTCGCCGCGATCATCTCGGTGAAGTTGAAGGAGCCCCAGTTCGAGGGCCAGACGAAGACCAAGCTGGGCAACAGCGAGGCGAAGTCGTTCGTGCAGAAGTCGACCAACGAGCACCTGGCCGACTGGTTCGAGCGGCACCCCAACGAGGCGCGCACGATCGTGACGAAGGCGGTCTCGTCGGCGCAGGCCCGGATGGCGGCCCGCAAGGCGCGCGAACTGGTCCGCCGCAAGGGCGCGCTGGACATCGGCGGCCTGCCCGGCAAGCTGAAGGACTGCCGCTCCACCAACCCGGAGGAGTGCGAGCTCTACATCGTGGAGGGCGACTCCGCGGGCGGCTCGGCGAAGGAGGGCCGGGACTCCATGTTCCAGGCGATCCTGCCGATCCGCGGCAAGATCATCAACGTGGAGAAGGCCCGCATCGACCGGGTCCTCAAGAACAACGAGGTGCAGAGCCTCATCACCGCGCTCGGCACCGGCATCCACGACGAGTTCGACCTGTCGAAGCTGCGCTACCACAAGGTCGTCCTGATGGCGGACGCCGACGTGGACGGCCAGCACATCCGGACGCTGCTCCTCACCCTGCTGTTCCGCTTCATGCGGCCGCTGATCGAGCACGGCCACGTGTACTTCGCGCAGCCGCCGCTGTACAAGATCAAGTGGCAGCGCATCGAGCCGGAGTTCGCCTACTCCGACCGCGAGCGCGACGGGCTGATCGAGGAAGGCCTGAAGGCGGGCAAGAAGCTCGGCAAGGACGACAACATCCAGCGGTACAAGGGTCTCGGCGAGATGAACGCCTCCGAGTTGTGGGAGACCACGATGGACCCGGCTCACCGCCTGCTCATGCAGGTGACCATGGACGACGCCGCGACGGCGGACGAGCTGTTCAGCGTGCTGATGGGCGAGGACGTGGAAGCGCGCCGCTCCTTCATCACCCGCAACGCGAAGGACGTCCGGTTCCTGGATGTCTGACACGACAGCGCTTCCGCTGGTGCAATGCCCAGTCTGCAACGGCGATGGGCGGAATCCGAAGGACCACCGGTTCGTCTGCCCCAGTTGCGGCGGTACCGGAAGTGGGCGTGACTTGCGATCGTCGGAAAGGACCTAACCAACCGTGACCGAGACCACCCTGCCTCCGGGGCCCGACCACGACCGCACCGAGATGGTCGACATCCAGCAGGAGATGCAGCGCTCCTACATCGACTACGCGATGAGCGTCATCGTCGGTCGAGCGCTGCCGGACGTCCGCGACGGGCTGAAGCCCGTGCACATCCGGGTGCTTTACTCGATGTTCGACTCCGGTTTCCGGCCGGACCGCGGCTACAACAAGTGCGCCCGCGTCGTCGGCGACGTGATGGGCAACTACCACCCGCACGGCGACTCGTCGATCTACGACGCGCTCGTGCGCCTGGCCCAGCCGTGGGCGATGCGCTACCCGCTGATCGACCCCCAGGGCAACTTCGGCTCGCTGGGCAACGACCCCGCGGCCGCCATGCGGTACACCGAGTGCAGGCTCACGCCGCTGGCCATGCAGATGCTGGCCGACATCGAAGAGGACACGGTCGACTTCCGGCCGAACTACGACGGCCGCATCGAGGAGCCGACGGTCCTGCCCGCCCGCATCCCGAACCTGCTGATCAACGGCAGCTCGGGCATCGCGGTCGGCATGGCGACCAACATCCCGCCGCACAACCTGCGCGAGGTCGCGTCGGGCGTGGTGTGGGCGCTGGACAACTGGGAGGCCTCCGACGAGGAGACCCTCGAAGCGATGATCGCGCGGATCAAGGGGCCGGACTTCCCGACGTACGGCCTGATCCTCGGCACTGCGGGCATCGAGGACGCGTACCGCACGGGGCGCGGCTCGGTGAAGATGCGCGCCGTCATCGAGGTCGACGAGGACGCCAAGGGCCGCACGATCCTGGTCGTCACCGAGCTGCCGTACCAGGTGAACCCGGACAACCTGGTCGAGAACATCGCCGCGCTGGTGCGCGACCAGAAGCTGACCGGCATCGCGAACATCGCGGACGAGTCGAACAGCCGCCGCGGCATGCGCATCGTGATCACGATCAAGCGCGACGCCGTGGCGAAGGTCGTGCTGAACAACCTCTACAAGCACACCCAGCTCCAGTACTCGTTCGGCGTGAACATGCTGTCGCTGGTCGACCAGGTGCCCCGCACGCTGCGGATCGACCAGATGATCCGCCACTACGTGAAGCACCAGATCGAGGTCATCGTCCGGCGGACCCGGTTCCGCCTGCGCAAGGCACAGGAGCGCGCGCACGTCCTGCGCGGCCTGGTCAAGGCGCTGGACATGCTCGACGAGGTCATCGCCCTGATCCGCCGGTCGTCGACCCCGGACATCGCGCGCACCGGCCTGATCGAGCTGCTCGCCGTGGACGAGATCCAGGCGAACGCGATCCTGGAGATGCAGCTCCGCCGCCTGGCCGCCCTCGAGCGCCAGAAGATCATCGACCAGTTGGCCGAGATCGAGCTGGAGATCGCCGACCTCGAGGACATCCTGGCCAAGCCGGAGCGCCAGCGCGCGATCGTCCGCGACGAGCTGATGGCGATCGTCGACAAGTACGGCGACGACCGGCGCACCCAGATCATCCCGTTCGACGGCGACGTGTCGATGGAAGACCTGATCGCGGTCGAGGACGTGGTCGTCACGATCACCCGCACCGGCTACGCGAAGCGCACCAAGACCGACCTGTACCGGGCGCAGAAGCGCGGCGGCAAGGGCGTCCAGGGCGCGCAGCTCAAGCAGGACGACATCGTGGCGCACTTCTTCGTGTGCTCGACGCACGACTGGATCCTGTTCTTCACGAACAAGGGCCGGGTGTACCGGGCGAAGGCGTACGAGCTGCCCGAGGCCAACCGCAACGCGCGCGGCCAGCACGTGGCGAACCTCCTGGCGTTCCAGCCGGAGGAGGAGATCGCCCAGGTCATCCAGATCAAGAACTACGAGGTCGCGCCCTACCTGGTGCTCGCCACCAAGACCGGTCTGGTCAAGAAGTCCAAGTTGTCGGACTTCGACTCCAACCGATCGGGTGGTCTCATCGGCATCAACCTCCGCGACGACGACGAACTGGTCGGCGCTGTGCTGTGCTCCTCGGAGGACGACCTGCTGCTGGTGTCCACCGACGGCCAGTCGATCCGCTTCCACGCGACCGACGAGGCGCTGCGCCCCATGGGCCGCGCGACGTCGGGCGTGCTCGGCATGCGCTTCAACGGCGGCGACGAGCTGCTGTCGATGGGCGTCGTCGAAGAGGGCAAGTTCGTTTTGGTGGCCACCGACGGTGGGTATTCGAAGCGCACGCCCCTGGAGGACTACCCCGTCCAGGGGCGCGGCGGAAAGGGTGTGCTGACCATCCAGCACGACCGCCGTCGTGGGAGGCTTGTGGGGGCGCTCATCGTCGACGTCGACGACGAGCTCTACGCGATCACCTCTACCGGCGGGGTCATTCGGACCAGTGCCAAGGAGGTTCGCAAGGCGGGGCGGCAGACCAAGGGCGTTCGCCTGATGAACCTCGGCGAAGGCACCACTTTGATCGCCGTAGCAGGCAACGCCGATGAGCCTTCCGACGTCCCCATTGATGGGGACGAGGTTGAGCCCGCCAACTAAGCGGACGAGAGGTTGAGGACTGCTCGTGACTTCATCCGAGAACCCGGAAGGTCGGGACGCGGACAAGACGGCGGTGATCACCAAACCTGTGTTGCAGGGTGGTGCTGACCAGGGGTCGAAGGCGAAGGACGCCGACAAGGCCGCGCCGTCGAACGGTGCGGGGAAGTCGGCCGCCCCGAAGGCGGCGGACAAGGCCGAGCCTTCGAAGGTCCCCGACGGTGCGACCGTCGAGATCTCGAAGTCGCAGGCGCAGGCGGCCGTGGCCGCCGCGAAGGCCGCTCCGGAGAAGGCTCCCGCCGCTCCGCAGGCACCGGTCGCGGCGCCCGCCGCGCCCGCGGCCAAGGAGCAGTCCCCGGCCGAGCCGACGGTGAAGGTGCAGAAGCCGGTCGCACCTCCGCCGCCCGCGTCCTCGCCGAAGGCCGAACCCCCGCCGCCGGTCCCGGCGGAGGGGCTCGACCTGGTCGCGGCGGCGCCCCCGCCGTGGCAGCGGGTCACCAGCGACGCGCAGTACGGCGAGGCGCAAACGATTGGCTACCCCGGCGGCGACGACGTGGCCCCGGTCGAGTCGCCCGCCGAGCAGCCCGCCTACCCGGCGCAGGACCCGGACACCATCGCGGTGGCGCGCCCGGTCGTGACCGGGTCGGCGGCGCCGCAGAACGCGGGCAGCCGCACGTCGGTGAACCTGGGCACGTCGAGCGCGCGTCCGGGTGCCGCGGCGCCCAGCGCCCGACGCCCTGGTCGCGGCCCGCGCCGGGCGAGCCTCCAGGTCAAGCGCGTCGACCCGTGGTCGGTGCTGAAGCTCGCACTGGTGCTCAGCGTGGCGCTGTTCTTCGTGTGGCTGGTGGCGATCGGCGTGCTCTACGGCGTGCTGAACGGCATGGGCGTCTGGGACAAGATCAACAACACCGCGCAGGACCTGCTGTCCGGCAGCGAGCAGGCGGGCGACCCGCTCATCAGCGCGGGCCGCGTGTTCGGCGTCGCGGCCATCATCGGCGCGGTGAACATCGTCCTCTTCACCGCGTTGGCCACGGTCAGCGCGTTCGTCTACAACGTGTCCGCGGACCTCGCGGGTGGCCTGGAGCTCACGCTTTCCGAGCGTGAATGATCTGGGGACCCCCGATTTGGGGCAACGACAGGGCGTACGGTAATCTTCCTGTCGTTGCACCAATCAGGGCCTATAGCTCAGACGGTTAGAGCACTTCGCTGATAACGAAGGGGTCGGAGGTTCGAGTCCTCCTAGGCCCACGATCGATTAGGTGAACCGCGCGGGCGTTCTGCGCCCGCCTTCACCGGGTCGTTATAACATTGGGGGTCCATCCCCCAAACCCCGCCAGGGGTTCAGCCCCTGGATCCCCGGTGGTCGACCACCGGACATCGAACGGGAGTACTTCATGAAGAAGATCATCGCCCTGGTTGCGGTCGCAGGTGCCGTGCTGCTGTTCGTCAAGCGCAGCAAGGCCGCAAAGGCCGACGCCGACCTCTGGCGCGAGGCCACCGCCCCCACTGACTGAACCTTGCGAGGGCGGGCACCTGCCGGCCCCCGTAGAGGGGACGTAGCTCAATTGGCAGAGCACCGCCTTTGCAAGGCGGGGGTTAGGGGTTCGATTCCCCTCGTCTCCACCGAAGAAGTTCCGAACAAGCCCCTTCTCGCCACGCTGCGAGCAGGGGCTTGTTCGCGTCTGCGGGCAAGCAGATCAAGCGGTCTGCAACTCCGGAGCCGCTTGGCGCCGCGAGGACAACACCTTGTCCAGCGCCCAAGCGCCGGACCCGGTGAAGACCAGCAGCAGGAACGCCCACGAGTACACGGCGGCGAGCTCACCGGAGTTCTCGATCGGCAGCAGCCCCTTCGGCTGGTGCACGGTGAAGTACGCGTAGGCCATGGCTCCGGACGTGATGAGTGCCGCGATCCTGGTCCACAAGCCGATCAGGATCAACGTGCCACCCACGAGCTCGATCACACCAGCCGGGCCACCGGGCCACGTGGTGATCGGAACAGCGGGCTTGGTCGTGAACAAACCGAACACGTGCTGAAGTCCGTGGCACGTGAAGAGCAGGCCCACAACGATCCTGAACAAAGCCAGTGCGTGGTCTCGACCTCGGTCGATAAGGCTCATGTCTTGTCCTCACTAGCAGGGCGACCGGCAGGGTAAGGACAAGCTAACGCCGATGACGTTGGGTGACTAGCTCCCGAACCTGTCGATCATCGACAGCAAACTGATTGGATTCAGCAAGGTGAACCGACGTGTGTCACACGCAGTACCGGTCCTGCTGCTGATTGGCGTATTGGCTGGTTGCACGGTGGAGCAACACGGCGCAAAAGCAGTTACAGCGAGCCAGCCAAGCGCCCAACAGCCCACCAGCGCTGCTCCACCCGTGACACCAGGGGTACCCCAGCCGGTTACGGACGGTAAATGCCCCTATCTTTCGAACGACGTCGTCCAAGAGGCAAACGGACAGCTCGTGCGCAAGGTCCGTTTGTCGGAAGATCAGCCGAATCCGGCGTGTTTCTTCTACGCGAACGCCACTGATGTGCAGTTGAGCGTTTGGGTGTACCAGGGGGATGTGAAGGTGGCGAAGGCGGTGGTGGACCGGGCCGCGCCGATCGCTTCGTCCAGCCCGGCGTCTTCGCCGGAGGGGTGGGCCGGGGGGTCGCTGTCCTCTGCGGACGGGGCTGTGTACGCGGTGTCCAAGGGGGGTGTCGCTGTGGTGGTGACGAGCAACCAGCAGCAGACGATCAAGGCACGGCGGATCACCGAGACCGTGGTGACGAATCTGAAGTTGGGGTAGGTGGGGTTCGGGGTTGGGGGTTGGGCTCGGTGTCGGCTGAACTCGGGGTTCGGCTGAACTCGGGTTGGGCTGAGGTCCGGGTTTTGGGCTGAGGTCGACGTCCGGTTTTTGTCGGTGGTGGCTTGTACCTTGTGTATTGGGGGGTCTCGCTCGATGGGGGACCTCTGGGGGTGTTTGGGGTTGGGCCTGGTGAGCGCGTTTCGGCGGCGTCGCTAGGTGTTCTGGGGCCGGTGGGGATCACCCCGGTGAACTCTTGTTCTGCGTGGTCGCCCAGCGGCTCTCGATCCGACGTGGGTCACCCTGGTTAGCGCCCGATCCGATGTCCGCGCCCAGCGGCTTCTTGATCCAGCCGGGTCACCCTGCGGCTCTTGATCCAGGTGGGTCGCCTAGTGGCGCTCGTTCCAGCGTGCTGTGGCCGATTTGACTCGGGGACCCCTCGTTTTGCCCCTTTGTCGGGCCAAAACGGCAGGTGGAAAGCTTGCCGCCCGACAAATTTTAAGGGGCAAAACCCCCGAGTAAAATCGGCCACGTTCCGTGGCCTGCGCGCGCCGGTGCCGTCGTGGTCACCAGCTGGCTGTCAGCACCGCCGTGGTCACCAACTGGCCCGCCGATCTCGTCGTGGCTACCAAGCCCCGGCGCCACTCTTGTCGCGGTCACCAACCTGCCCACCGGTCCCGTCGTGGCCGCCAAGCCCCGGCGCCACTCTTGTCGCAGTCACCAACTGACCTGCCGGTCGCGTCGTGGTCGCGAGCTGGCTGCTGGTCTCGTTGTGGTTGCCAGCTGGCCATCGAGTCCGTTGTGGGTCACCGCACTGCTGCCTGTCCCACCTAGGCCACCAAGTGGCCGCCGGTCCCGTTGTGGGCTACCGACCAGCCGCTAGTCCTGCTGTGGTCACCAACTCGCCGTCGGTCCCGCCGTGGTCGCCAGCTTGGCTTCTGGTCCAGTCGTGCTGGGGTGGAATCACTCGAACGAGTTGTCCACAGGTGCCTTCCAAGGCCCCGAAACTGTCGTACCCCGTCCGTAGCGTGTGCGTCGGGGGGTTCTCACGTCCGGGGGACCTCTGGCTGGGGTTGCCCAGAGCGGCTTGACCCCTTCCCGTCCCTGGACACACCGAAGCCTCGACACCGCGGTGCGGTCTCGAGGCTGTTGGCGTGAACTCGGCTGGTGTCAGGCCTTGCGGTCGGCTACCTGGCCGTTGCGGGCGTGTTCGGCGTCCGCGGTTCGGGTGGGGATGTCCGTCGGCTTCGGCGTTGGGGCCGGGGTGGGGGTTGTGGTGGTGGGGGTCACCGGCTCCTCGTGGAGGTGGACTTCCTCCGGGCGCTTCGTGAGGGCGATGTAGCCCGCCACCGCACCGGCGGCGAGGATGCCGAGGACCCACGGCCAGCGGCGGCGGCTCTTCGAGTTGTCGCGGGCGAAGTCCTTGCGGGCCTGCTTCGCGGCCTTGCGGACGTCCTTGGCCCGGACCTTCGCGTCCTTGCGGGCGCGGACCGCGGCCTTGGCCACGTCCTTGCGGAGGCCGTCCGCCTTGCCCATCAGGTCGGCTCGGGCCTGGCCGCCGCGCTTCGCGAGCTGCTTGCGTTGCTTGGCCAGCTTCTTCCTGGTCTTGCGGGTCGACTTCTCGACCTCCTCCGCCTTGCCCGCGAGGGCGTCGGCGGTCTCCACGAAGACACCGCGGAGCTGGTCCGCGGTCACGCCGCGCTCGGCGAGCTTGGTCTCGGCCTTGCCCGCGAGCTGCACGGCCGCGTCCGCACCCACCTGCCCCGCGCGCACCGCGCCGCGACGCGCCGCGCGCAAGCCGGTTCCAACGGCCTTGCCGACCGACTCACCGGCTCGGGTCATGGCCTGCACCTCGTCCATATCGCGCTCCAGAAGCTGTCGGTCAGTCATGCACTAGGCATACCCATCCTGCCCGTTCCTGAACATCCGCGCCCGGGATGGCACGATGGTGTGGTGGCTGACAGCAACGAATCCTTCGTCGGGACCAAGGTGACGGCGACCCTGAAGACTTCTCAGGGCGACATCCGCATCAACCTCTTCCCCGACCACGCCCCCAAGACGGTGGCCAACTTCGTCGGTTTGGCCGAAGGGACGAAGCAGTACTCGAAGCCCAACGCCAAGGGCGACGCTTCGGGCCCCTTCTACGACGGTTCGATCTTCCACCGCGTGATCGCGGGCTTCATGCTCCAGGGCGGTGACCCCACGGGCACCGGTCGCGGTGGCCCCGGTTACCAGTTCGGCGACGAGTTCCACCCGGAGCTCCAGTTCACGAAGCCGTACCTGCTGGCGATGGCGAACGCCGGGCCGAACACCAACGGCTCCCAGTTCTTCATCACCGTGGGCCCGACGACGTGGCTCAACTTCAAGCACACCATCTTCGGCGAGGTGGCCGACACCGAGTCGCAGCAGGTCGTGGACAAGATCGGCGCCGCGCCGACCCTCGCGGGCGACAAGCCCGTCACCGACGTGGTGATCCAGTCCGTGGCCATCGAGCGGTACTGATCCGGCTCCGGTGAGCGACTCCCCGGTTCCACCGCAGCCCGGCGAGCCGATCGGCGCGCGACCGGAAGTCCCGGTCTGCGTGCGGCATCCCGATCGGCAGACCAGGCTGCGCTGCGTGCGGTGCGAGCGGCCGGCGTGTCCGGAGTGCCTCCGCGACGCGTCGGTCGGCTACCAGTGCGTCGACTGCATCCGCGAGGCGCAGGGCACGGTCCGCCGTGCCCGCACCTTCGTGGGCGCGGAGGTCGGCGCGCGTCCGCTCGTGACGCCGATCCTGATCGCGCTGAACGTGCTGATGTTCGTGCTCACCGCCGTCCAGGCGCAGAGCGTGGCGAACAACCAGAAGTCGCCGTTGTTCGCCGAGTTCGTGCTCTGGCCGACCGGTGTGGCCGGGCTCGGCGAGTGGTGGAGGTTGCTCACCGCGGGCTTCCTGCACTACGGGCTGACGCACATCGCGTTCAACATGCTCGCGCTGTACGTGCTGGGCCGGGACCTCGAACCCGCTTTCGGGCGGGTGCGGTTCCTGGCCCTCTACCTGGTGTCCATGTTCGGCGGCAACGTCGCGGTCTACCTCTTCGGGTCGCCGGACGCGCTGACGGCGGGCGCCTCGACCGCGGTGTACGGCCTGATGGGCGCGATGCTCGTCGCCGTGCTGAAGCTGAAGCTCAACCCCGGCACCGCGCTGGCCGTCATCGGCCTCAACGTGGTGCTCAGCTTCACGTTGCCCGGCATCTCGCTGGTCGGCCACCTCGGTGGCCTCGCCGTGGGCGCCGGGCTGGCCGCGGGCCTGATCTACGCGCCGCGTGAGCGCCGCGACCTGTGGCAGGGGGCGCTCGTCGCCGCCACGGTCGTGGTGCTGATCGGCCTGGTGCTCGTGGGCACGGCCCGGTTCGGCCTCTAGGGCCTCAAGGCGTGCAGGACCTCGGCGACGTCCCTCGGGTCGGCGCCGAGGTCCAGCCACGTCAGCACGACCAGGTGCTCGTCCTCGCCGCGCTCCCAGTCCAGTTCGAGGCTGTGCGACTCGCGGCCCAACCGCCGGGTCTGGACGGGCCGGATCTTGACCTCGTGCCACGCGAAGTCGTGCACACCGGTCAACGTCCTCACGTGCAGACCCGAGTCATCCACACGCAGCCGGGGCCTCACGATCGTCCCGTAGGTCCCGAGCACGACGCCCAGGAGCGCCGCCACGCCCATCAGGAGGCGGGCGGAGTTCTCGTCGCTCAGCAGCGCCGCCAGGAGTGCCGCGGCGGCCAATCCCCAGGCCAGCGCGACGACGCCGGGTAGCGGGGCCCAACTCCTGGTGGTCGGCTCGGCCGACGGAAGTGGTGTCACGCGGTCGAGTGTCCCGCACCGGGCGTGGATCTCCCGTACGGAACCTGTGGACAACTGGAGCCCGCTACCGGGGGCTTGTGCAAAATGGCGCAAAGTTGTCCACAGGGGTTGTCCCCAATGGGGATTACTTCGGGGGACGGGTCCCCACCGCCGAGTGGTGACTGCCGGTGAACGACCCCGGACACGCGTCAGCCCGGACGGGTGACGTCCGGGCTGACGAGAACGCGGAGAGTGGTGTGGCTAGCGCCACTTCATGGTCATCAGCAGCCCGACGATCATCAGCGCGAAGCCGATGCCGAAGTTCCAGGACCCCAGGTCCATCATCACCGGGATCTTGTCGCCGGCGATGTAGTTGACCACCAGCCACGCCAAACCGAGGATCATCACGCCCAGCATGACGGCGATGTACACGGGGTGCGAAGGCCCGGCTGCCTTGACCTTCACCGGGGTGCGGCGATCGGTAGGCGCGGTGTAGACGGCCTTCTTTCGGACCTTGGACTTCGGCATTCTGTCCTCGCCTGGTGTATTGCCTCCAGTGGCGCGAGTTTACGTCCACTGCTGGGGGAACACGTTAACGTAACCGGGCAGGTCCGCGAAGTGCTCTGCGGATCCGCGTCTTTCGCATTCACACAGGCTCGGGAGGTTTCTCGGTGAGCTATGACCCGCCACCGCCGTCCGGCGGCCGTCCGGGCCATCCGCCACACGCTCCGCGCCCCAGGCCCTACCCGGCCTCCCAGGAGCCCTTCCGTGGCAGGCCCAGCCCTGGTCAGCGGCCTCCGGCCCCCCAGGTCGCGGGCGGCTACGGTCCCCGGCCCCCGCTCCGCCCACCGCCTCCGCCGCCCCGGCCGCGGCCGGTGGACGGGGCCACCGAGCTGATCCCGCGGCTCGCGCCCCGCCTCGAGGACGTGCTGCCCAACCCGGAACCGGAGACCGTGAAGGTGCTCCGGCCGACGCCGGAGCCGGTCGACGGACCCGTGCGCAAGGCCGTCCGGGCGTTCGGTGAGCTGATGATCACGGCCGGGCTGGTGATCCTGCTGTTCGTCGTCTACGAGGTCTACGTCACGGACCTGATCTCGGCGGGCAAGCAGGACGAGGCCACGACGGCGCTTGACGACGAGTGGAACAAGGACTCGAACACCGTCGAGCCCGTCGACCCGCAGCGGCAGGCCCAGTACGACCTGGCCGACGGCAAGGCGTTCGCGAAGATGTACATCCCGGTCTTCGGCCCGGACTACCACTTCTCGATCGTCGAGGGCACGACCGACAAGAACCTCGAGGTCGGGCCCGGCCACTACATCGGCACCGCGCTGCCCGGCAACCCCGGCAACTTCGCCGTGGCGGGCCACCGGGTCGGCAAGGGCGCCCCGTTCAACGACCTCGACCTGCTCTCGTCGTGCGACGCGATCGTGGTGGAGACCCAGACGACGTGGGTGGTCTACCGGATGCTGCCGACCACCGCGGAGGAAGCCGGCTGGGCCGAGGGCAAGGCGAAGAACCCGAAGTGCGCGAAGGTGGCGCCCCTCAAGGACAAGGCGAACCCCGGCGGCAGCCCGTACGCGAAGACCGTGGGCCAGGAGATCGTGACGCCGCAGCAGGGCGAGGTGATCAGCCCGGTGCCGCACTTCACCGGTGACCTGCCCGCCGCGCAGCAGGCGGCGCTGATGACGCTGACCACGTGCCACCCGCGGTTCTCCGACAAGCAGCGGCTGATCGTGCACGCCGTGCTGACCATGAGCTACCCGAAGGCCGCTGGTTTCGTGCCGCCAGAACTCAAGGAGCAGTGATGTACGGCTGGATCTGGCGGCACCTGCCGGGCCCGACGCCGGTGCGCCTGGCGGAGGCGTTCGTGCTGGTGGCGGCCATCGTGGCGCTGCTGATGTTCGTCGTGTTCCCGTGGGCGGAGCCGCTGCTGCCGTTCAACAACGTCACGACGCCCTCGTAGTCGCGGTTCCCCGGCGCCCCGGGGCGCCGGGGAACCGGAGGGGGTCTGTCAGGAGCGGGAGACCGCGACCATCGTGTGCCGGTCCACGACCTTGACCCGTTCCCGCCCCTCGGCCTCGCCCAGGCCGCGCTCGTGCTCGTCGAGCTGCTTCCACCCGTCGAACGTCGTGTACCGGATGCCCCGCTGCTCCAGGAACCGCGTCACGGCCGCCGGGTCGGGCTGGGCGGCCTCGGCCAGCAGCGGCGCGTCCGCCAGCAGCGACGTCACGGTCTCCAGCGCGTCGCCCTTGGTGTGGCCGATCAGGCCGACGGGTCCGCGCTTGATCCACCCGGTCACGTAGACGCCGGGCATCGCCTGCTCGTCCTGCTCCAGCACGCGCCCGGCCTGGTGCGGCACCGTGCCGGACGTGTGGTCGAACGGCAGCTCGGCGAGGTGGGTGCTGAGGTAGCCGACCGCCCGGTACACCGCCTGCACGGGCCAGTCGGTGAACTCGCCGGTCCCGCGCACGCCGCCGTCGCCGGTCAGCTCCATCGCCTCGGTCCGCAGGCCGGTGACCTCCCCGTCGCCGAGGACCTCCACCGGCGACTGGAGGAAGTGCAGGTGCAGGCGGCGCGGCCGGGAGCCCTGGTCGCGGATCGCCCACTCCTGGAGCGTCTTCACGACCATCTCGACCTGCTTGTTCGACCGGATCAGCGCCATGCTGGCGGCGCAGAACTCGATGCCCTCGGGGTGCACGACGACCTCGACGTTCGGCGAGTGGTCGAGTTCCCGCAGCTCCAGCGGCGTGAACTTCGCCTGGGCCGGCCCGCGGCGGCCGAACACGTGGACGTCGGTGACCGGACTGGACTTGAGGCCCTGGTAGACGTTGTCCGGGATGTCGGTGGTGAGCAGCTCGTCGGCGGTCTTCGCGAGGATGCGGGCGACGTCGATGGCCACGTTGCCGACGCCGAGGACGGCCACGCTGGAAGCGGTCAACGGCCAGGTGCGCGACACCTCGGGGTGCCCGTCGTACCAGGAGACGAAGTCGGCCGCGCCGAAGCTGCCCTGCTGGTCGATGCCGGGGATGTCCAGGTCGCGGTCCTTCTCGGCGCCGGTCGAGAAGATCACCGCGTCGTAGAACTCGCGCAGGTCGCCGAGCTTGAGGTCGACGCCGTACTCGACGTTGCCGAACAGTCGGATCTGGGGCCGGTCGAGCACGCGGTGCAGGGCGCTGACGATGCCCTTGATGCGCGGGTGGTCGGGGGCGACGCCGTAGCGGATGAGCCCGAAGGGCGCGGGGAGCCGCTCGAACAGGTCGATGCTCACGTCGGTGTCGGACTTGGTCAGGATGTCGGCGGCGTAGATCCCCGCCGGGCCGGCGCCGACGATCGCAACACGCAGAGAACGGCTCATGAGCCTAGTTTAGGTGAGCCTTACCTCACTTCTGACGAGAGCATTGTCACGGCTACGCTGTGGGAATGCGCGTGCTCGTGGTCGACAACTACGACAGCTTCGTCTACAACCTGGTCCAGTACCTGGCCCAACTCGGCGTGGAGTGCGTCGTCCGGCGCAACGACGAGGTCGACCTCGCGGAGATCGCGGACGTCGGCGGAGTCCTGGTCAGCCCCGGTCCCAGCACCCCCGACAAGGCCGGTGCGAGCATGGACGTGATCCGGCACTGCGCCGCGAACGGCGTCCCGGTGCTCGGCGTCTGCCTGGGCCACCAGGCCATCGGGGCGGTGTGGGGCGGCACCGTCGACCTCGCCCCGGAACTGCTCCACGGGAAGACCAGTGTGGTGCACCACACGGACAAAGGCGTGCTCAAGGGCGTGCCGAACCCGTTCACGGCCACCCGCTACCACTCGTTGACCGTGCTCCCCGACACGATCCCCGCCGAGTTCGAGGTGACGGCGAAGACCGACACCGGGATCGTCATGGGCATCCGGCACCGCGAGCTCCCGGTCGAGGGCGTCCAGTTCCACCCGGAGTCCGTGCTCACCGAGGGCGGCCACCGGATGCTGGCGAACTGGCTCGCCGTGTGCGGCCACGTCGTCCCCGAGTCCACCGTCGCCACCCTGGAGAACGGGATGCGCGCGCTGGCCTCCGCCGCCCGCCAGTCCTAGCCACCGACGAAGCGAGAGGCCCCCTCGACGAGTGTCGAGGGGGGCCCAAGCTTGCGGGATAACGAATCTAGTTAGCAGACGTGATCTTTAATTAGCCGA
>NZ_JBHYHC010000062.1:4215-51779 GCF_042738955.1 Umezawaea sp. NPDC059074 | reverse complement strand
CCGCCCCCGGCGGGGGTGGCCGGGTCCGCAACGGGCACCCCGCCCCCCGCCACCCGTCACGCGCCGAGTCCCGAGGGGTCGTGCACGGCCTCGCCGCCCACGAAGGTGGCGACCACCGGGATGCGGCTGATCTTCGCCACGTCGTGGGTGCGCGGGTCGTCGCCCAGCACCGCGAAGTCGGCGAGCTTGCCCACCGAGAGGGTGCCCAGGTCGTCCTCGCGGCGGCAGGCGGCGGCCGCGCCCCTGGTGTAGGCCGTGAGGGCCTGGTCGACCGTGATGGCCTCGTCCGGCCCGATCCTGTTGCCGCCCTTGGACGTCCGGTCGACCATGAACTGGATCGCCTTCAGCGGGGCGCCGTCCGACACGGGCCGGTCCGAGCTGCCCGCGATGGTGATCCCGTGGTCCAGGAACGCCTTCCCCCGGTACATCCACGCGGACCTGCGCGCCCCCATGATCGTGCTGTAGTCGTCGCCGTTGTCGTAGAGGAACGCAGGCTGGATCACCGGGATCGCGTCCAGGTCGGCGATCCGCTTCAGCTGCTCCGGCCGGGTCATGCCGCAGTGCTCGATCCGGTGCCGCACGTGCCGCGGGAACCGCCGGTGCGCCTCCTCCAGCGTGTCCAGCGTGAAGTCCAGCGCCCGGTCGCCGATGGCGTGCACGGCCAGCTGCCACCCCGCCGCGTGCCCGTCCAGGATCGCGGCGGTCATGTACTCCGGGTCGTCCTGGAGGTGACCGCTGTTGTTGGTCCCCTCGTACGGCTCGGTCAACGCCGCCGTCCTGGCCATCATCCCGCCGTCGGTGAACACCTTGAGCGCCCCGATGGACAGCCGGTCGCCGCCGAACCCGGTCCGCAGCCCCAGGTCGATGGCGCGGGTGACCCGGTCGTCCCGGTGCGCGGCCACGGTGTGCAGCACGTCGGCGGACACCATCAGCTGCACCCGCAGCGGCAGCCGGTCCCGCTGGTAGGCCGCGACCTCCAGCGGGCTGCTGCCGACGATCCCGCCCGCGACCCCCGCCTCGGACGCCGTGGTCACGCCCTGCGCCAGGCACTGCCGGGCCCCGAGGGCGACGTGGTCCGCGATCTCGTCGACCGAGTACGGCAGCCGCAGCCGCCGGACGGCCGTCTGCGCGCCCTCCGCGAGCCCGCCGGTGGGGTTCCCGTCGCGGTCGAACTCGACGCCCGGAGTGCCGGGTGCCAGCGCCGACGGCGGAAGTTCCTTGAGCACGAAGGTGTTCACCACGCACGCGTGGCCGGACAGGTCCTGCACGTACACCCGGCGGTCCTGCGCGACGGCGTCCAAGTCGCGCGCGGTCAGCGGCCGGTCCAGCGCGCGATGGTCGTAGCCCGCGACCTCCAGCCACCCGCCCGCGGGCTCGATCTCCCTCAGCTGGGCGATGATCGCGGCGACGCTGCGGCACGCGGAGATGTCCGCGGTGACGCTCGCCCGGCCCGCCCAGGCGAGGTGGACGTGGGCGTCGACGAAGCCCGGCAGCACGACCGCGCCGTCGAGGTCGACCACCCGC
The DNA here is from genome assembly GCF_042738955.1 of Umezawaea sp. NPDC059074. Taxonomy (NCBI): domain Bacteria; kingdom Bacillati; phylum Actinomycetota; class Actinomycetes; order Pseudonocardiales; family Pseudonocardiaceae; genus Umezawaea; species Umezawaea sp. NPDC059074. The sequence continues at coordinate 50,255 of NZ_JBHYHC010000062.1, read as the reverse complement.
TCGGCGTCGAGGTCGGCGATCTCCTCGTCGAAGCCGACGATCCGGCCGCGCCAGACCCCGACGCTGGTCGCTTCGGGCCTGGTGGGGTCCATCGTGACGAGTCGGCCGCGCACCAGCTTCATATCGAGGATCACAAAGTGGCAGGTTACCCACGCCTGTCCAGTTCGGTTAGCCTCACGTTACTTAGGTTAGGCTGACTTGATTTGGACGAGGAAGGGATGGCCATGCGGGTTGTCATGTTCGGCTACCAAACCTGGGGGCACCGGACCCTGCGGGCGCTGCTGGATTCCGAGCACGACGTCGTCCTGGTGGTCACCCACCCCAAGAGCGAGCACCCGTACGAGCAGATCTGGAGCGACTCGGTCGCGGACCTCGCGGCGGAGCACGGCGTCGAGACGCTCATCCGGAACAAGCCGGACGACGAGGAGCTGCTCACGCGCCTCAAGGAGCTGGAGCCGGACGTCATCGTGGCGACCAACTGGCGCACGTGGATCCCGCCGCACGTCTTCTCCCTGCCGAGGCACGGGACGCTGAACGTGCACGACTCGCTGCTGCCCGCCTACGCCGGGTTCTCGCCGTTGATCTGGGCGCTGATCAACGACGAGAAGGAGGTCGGCGTCACGGCGCACATGATGGACGACACGCTGGACGCGGGCGACATCGTCCTCCAGCGGTCGGTGCCGGTCGGGCCGCGCGACACGACGGCGGACCTGTTCCACAAGACGGTGGAGCTGTTCGGGCCGATCACGGTCGACGGGCTCGCGGAGATCGCGTCCGGGCGGACCGACTTCGTGAAGCAGGACCGGAGCAAGGCCAGCTTCTTCCACAAGCGCGCGGACACCGACCTGCGGATCGACTGGACCTGGTCGGCCGAGGAGCTGGACCGGCTCGTGCGGGCGCAGTGCTCCCCGTACCCGAGCGCGTACGCGTTCCACAAGGGCAAGCGGCTGGAGATCGTCGAGGCCGAGGTGTCGGCCGCCAAGTACGGCGGGACGCCCGGCCGGATCTTCTACCGCGAGGGTGACGGCGTGGCCGTCGTGGCGGGCGCCGACGCCCGGCGCGGGCGCAACCACGGGCTGCTCGTGAAGCGCGTGCGGACCGAGGACGGCGTCGAACTGGGCGCCGAGCAGTACTTCACGACCATGGGCGGATACCTCACCAGCACGCCCTAACGGGACCTGCCCGCCGCCCGTCCTCGGTGATCGCTGATCATAGGTCCGTCGATCACCGAGGACGGGAGAGCCGAGCGCATGGACCGCAAGCAGGCCACGGCGTTGACGAGCCTGGTCATCGTGATCGTCCTGGCGGCCCTGGCGTGGTACCTGGACAGGGCGAACAACGATTCGCCCACCGCCACGCCACCGTCGGCGGGGCCCCCGCCGTCGGCCGGTGACTCGACCGCCCAGCTGGCCGGGCTCGTGATCGCGCCCGAGGGCAAGATGGCCGGGTACAGCCGCGACCGGTTCCCGCACTGGGCGAGCCAGGGCAACTCCTGCGACACCCGCGAGATCGTGCTCCAGAAGCAGGGCACGAACGTGAAGGCCGACAAGGACTGCAAGGCCGTCGAGGGCACGTGGGTCAGCCCGTACGAGGGGCAGACCATCACCAACGCGGCCGACATGGACATCGACCACACGGTGCCGCTCGCGGAGGCGTGGCGTTCCGGGGCGGCGGCGTGGACCGACGAGGACCGGAAGAAGTTCGCCAACGACCTGGGCGGCGTGCAGCTGATCGCCGCGTCGGCCAAGACGAACCGGTCCAAGGGCGACCAGGACCCGGCCAAGTGGAAGCCCCCGGCCCAGACCTACTGGTGCAAGTACGCCAAGGACTGGATCTCGGTGAAGTCGACCTACAAGCTGACGATCGACCAGCCCGAGCACGACGCGCTGGCGTCGATGCTCACCTCCTGCGCGCCCTGATCACCCGGCCTGGGGCAGCCGGTCCCCCGGCGAGCCCTGGCCCCAGTCGGGGTACGGGACCGGGTTGGCGCTGACGGTGTCCAACTCCTCCAGGTCCTGCCCGGTCAGCACCAGGTCGACGGCCGCGAGGTTCTCGACGAGCTGCTCCGGCCGCTTGGCGCCGACGATCACGCTGGTCACGCCCGGCCGCGCCAGCACCCACGCGAGCGCCACGCGCGGCACGCCGACGCCGTGCCGCTCGGCCACGACCCGCAGCGCGTCCACGATGTCGTGGCCGCGGTCGAGGTCGACGGGCGGATAGCCGAACCGGGCGCGGCGCGCGGTCTCGTCGGTGGCGCCGTCGCGGCCGATCTTGCCCGACAGGAAACCTCCGGCGAGCGGGCTCCACACCAGCGTGCCGAGGCCCTGGTCCACGGCCATCGGCAGGATCTCGCGCTCGACCTCGCGGCCCGCCAGCGAGTAGTACACCTGCTGGGAGGCGAACCGGCTCAGGCCGCGCAGGTCCGAGGCGCCCAGGTACTTCATCATCTGCCACGCCGCCAGGTTCGACGCGCCGATGTAGCGGACCTTGCCCTGCCGGACGGCGTCGTCGAGCGCGCCGAGGGTCTCCTCCACCGGCGTGACCGGGTCGAAGCTGTGGATCTGGTAGAGGTCGACGTGGTCGGTGTCCAGCCTGCGGAGGCTGTCCTCCAGCGCCTTCGCGACCCACAGCCGGGAGAGGCCGACGTCGTTGGGCCCGGAGCCCATGCGGGCGAACAGCTTCGTCGCCAGCACGACGTCCCGGCGGCGGGAGCCGAGCGCCCGGCCGACGATCTCCTCGCTCTCGCCCGTCGCGTAGACGTCGGCGGTGTCGACCAGGTTCACCCCGCTGTCGAGCGCCATCCCGACGAGCGCGTCGGCGGCCTTGTCGTCCAGGCCGCCGATGGTGCTCCACGGCGGCGCGCCCCGCCCGCCGAACGTCATGGCCCCCAGGGCGATCCGCGAGACGAAGATCCCCGTGGTGCCCAGTCGCGCGTACTGCATGGTCCGCCTTCCGCCGGGTGCGCCGTTCGCACCGCCGCCACCGACGCTACGAACCGGCGGGCGCGCGGACCATGCCGCGGCGTCTACGGAACTTGCGCGGTCGTCCCGACCCGGAACTGCACGTCCGGCCACACGACCGGGCCCTCGAACGTGGCGAAGCGGTCGTCGCGGTACCGGGCGGGCGGCACGCCCGTGACGCGCTTGAACGCGGTGGCGAACGAGCTCTCCGAGGCGTAGCCGAACTCGGCGGCGACCGAGGCCACGGTCCGGTCGCTCGTCCGCAGCACCCGGCCCGCGGCGTGGATCCGCCAGCGCTGGAGGTAGTCCAGCGGCGGCAGGCCGACCAGGTCCTTGAACCGGGCGGCGAACCCCGCGCGGGACATCCCGACCTCGGCACCGAGCTTCGCCACGGTCCACGGGTCGCCGGGCCGCTGGTGCAGGGCGAGCAGCGCGCGGCCGACGTGCCGGTCGCCGAGCGCTCCCAGCCAGCCCCGCAGCCGGACCGGTTCCTCCACGAGCGCCCGCATGGCCTGGATGAACAGGATCCCGGTCAGCCGCTCGGACATCGCCGACGTACCGAGGCGGGTGTCGTCGACCTCGTCCAGGAGCAGCCGCATCAGGGGCGCGATGGCGAGCGCCTGCGGGGTGCCCGCCCGGATGACCGAGACCGGCGGCAGGCCCGCGAGCAGGAGCGCGACCGTGGAGTCCAGGAGGTCGACGCTGCTGCCGAGCAGGAGGAGTTCGTCGGCCGCGCCCACGCGCACGATCCGCGCGGGCGCCGCCCGGTACACGGCCACGCCGTCGGTGAGCGGGGCGGCGAGGTCGCTCGCGAGCTCGAACGTGTCCCGCGCGGCGAGCAGGTAGCAGTCGCCCGCCCGCAGCTCCACCGGGTCGCCGCCGTCCGCGGCCAGCCAGCACCGGCCGGTCAGCACGACGGCGATCTTGATGTGCTCGTGGACGGGGAAGCCGAACCGCCACGACCCGCTCGCGGCCAGCCCGGAGAGCGAACCGGTCCGCACGTTGAGCGAGGCGAACACGTCCGACAACGGGTCTTCCATGGGGCCAACGCTACGGGCGCAGGCCCTTCATCTGCTCGACGAGGTCGCCGTAGATCTCCGTCCGGCGCACCCACGCGGCCGAGCCGGAGGACGCCGACGGGATCGGGCCGAGCGGGCGCACCACGTCCGTCACGCCGTACTCCAAGCGGTACGCGACCAGGCCGGTGGCGGCCAGCAGCCACGGCGCCGGGTCGGGGCAGACGATCTCGCCGAGGCCGATCCGGAACCACACCGGCAGCCGCAGGTCCGCGGCCAGCGCCCGGTCGATCCTGGCCCGCGCGGCGGCCCAGATCTCCTCGCGCGCCTTCTCCCCGGCGACGATGGCCTCCAACCGCCACGCCTCCTGGGTCGCGCGCTCGTCGGCCGCCAACCGGTCGGAGGACTCCTGCGCGTTGCTCTGCCGCGCGCCGATGTGCCAGTCCAGCTGGTGGATCTCGTGGGTGATGTTGTCGCGCTCGAACTTGGCCTTGCGGCCGGACTCCAGCCTGCGGCGGCCCGCCTCGCGCCGGGCCTTCAGCTCCTCGAACTCGGCGACCTCCTGGCGGACCCGCACCCGCACCGAGTCGGCCAGCACCTCCTGCTCGGCGTCCCACGCCTTGCGCAGCGCCTCCACGACGTCCGCGATCTCGTCGTCGACGGCGTCGAGGTCCTCGTCGGGGCCGGAGCCCGCGCCGGACATCCGGCGTTCGAGCACCAGCAGCCGGGCGCTGACCCTGCCCAGTTCGGCGGTCAGCACCTCGGTGACGGTCTTGAGGTCGGCGATCGCGGGCTCGACTACGTCGAGCCGCTCCTTCTCCGTGGGTGCCACACGTCCAGCCAACCGCACGTGGGTCTCCTGCCAAGACCGTGATCGGGAAAACCAGCCGGACGGGCCCACGACTACCCCCGGCCAGGTCAACGGCCGCACACGGAAAGTGACCAGCGTGGCGAACACGGCTAAACGGACAGGGAACGGTGTATGTCTAGAAGATGCCGACCTCAGTGCAGGAGACCGAACGCAAGTACGAGGCGCCGTCCGGCGGCGACCTGCCCCCGCTCGACGGGTTCCCCGGCGTGGCCGCGGAGGCCGGGCCGGAGCGGATCGAACTGGAGGCCGTCTACTACGACACGGCCGACCTCCGGCTCGCTCGCGCGAACGTGACGCTGAGGCGGCGGACGGGTGGTGACGACGCGGGCTGGCACCTGAAGCTGCCGGTCGGCGTGGACACCCGCGAGGAGGTCCGGGTCCCCCTCGGACGGGCGAAGAAGCCGCCGAAGGAACTGGCGAACCTGGTCCAGGCGCACGCCCGCGGCAAGGCGTTGGAACCGGTCGCGCGGATCAGCACGACCCGCGAGCGGTGGCAGCTCGTCGACGACCGGGGCGGCCTGCTGGTCGAGGTGGTCGAGGACCTGGTGTCGGCGCAGGTCGTGGACGACGACTCGACGGCGGACTCGTGGCGCGAGATCGAGGTCGAACTGGGCGAGCGCGGCGACCTCGCGCTGCTGGACACGGTGGAGCGGAGGCTGGCCGACGCGGGCATCCGGCGGTCCACGTCGTCGGCGAAGCTGACCCGGCTGCTGTCCGACCGGCTGGAACCCGCCCCGAAGGGGCCGCGCACCGGCCGCAAGGCGACGGCGGGCGACGTGGTGCTGGCGTACCTGCACGAGCACGCGAAGGCCCTCAAGCACTACGACCCGGCCGTGCGCCGCGAGGCCGACGACGCCGTGCACCAGATGCGGGTGTCGACCCGACGGCTGCGCAGCGCGCTGCAGGCCTACGGCAAGGTCGTCGACCGCGAGCAGACCCGTGAGCTGACGAACGAGCTGAAGTGGCTGGCCGGGGTGCTCGGCGAGTCGCGCGACCTGGAGGTGCTGCGCGACCGCTTCGCCACGGCGGTCGCCGACCTGGACCCGGACCTGGTGCTCGGCCCCGTCCCCGCTCGGCTGACCAGGCACTTCGCCCCGTTGGAGACGGCGGCGCAGAAGAACGGCGCGGCGACGCTGAACGGCGCCCGCTACTTCGCGCTGCTGGACGCGGTGGACGCGCTGCTGGCCGATCCGCCGTTGACCGACCTCGCGGGCGAGCGGGCGGAGAAGGTCGTGCCGAAGCTGGTGGACAAGGCCTACCGCAGGCTGGCGGGGCACGCCGAGGAGGTGCCGCGCACCCGGCCGGGCGTCGACCGGGACGTGGCGCTGCACGAGTCGCGCAAGGCAGCCAAGCGCTTGCGGTACACGACCGAGGCGGCCGTGCCGGTGTTCGGCAAGCACGCCAAGGCGTACCGGAAGACGATCAAGGGCGTGCAGACGCTGCTGGGCGAGCACCAGGACAGCGTGGTGGCCCGGCCCGCGCTGCGGGAACTGGGCGTCCAGGCGCACCTCGACGGCGAGAACGGGTTCACCTACGGGCTGCTGCACGGGCTGGAGAGCGGTGTCGCCGCGCGGATCGAGGCGGAGTTCCCGGCCGTCTGGCGCAAGGTCGCCAAGCCGAAGCTGTCCTGATTGGTCTGGACCTTGACAGCTCCTGGGCGGGCTGTAACGGTGAAATCAGCCGCTGCCGCTCGGTTGGTTCCAGCCTGCCCAGGAGGAGTTTCGTGGGGATCGGGACAAGCACACGGCGGTTGCACGGCGCCGCGCTGGCGCTGCTGCTCGCGGCGACCTCGGCGGTCGCGGTGGGCGCGGCGAGCCCAGCGCAGGCGACCCCGGAGACATCGTTGCGCCACATCGTTCCCGCGCCGGTCAAGGTCACGCCCCGACCGGGCGTGACCTACTCGTTGACCGCGGGCGCGCGGATCCAGACCCAGCCCGGCTCGGCGGACGCGCGCAAGGTCGGCGAGTACGCGGCCGAACTGCTGCGGCCCGCCACCGGCTACCGGCTGCCGGTGTCCTCCGGCGTGACCCCCAGAGGGGTGACGCTGCTGCTCGTGGGCGCCGACCCCAAGGTCGGCCAGGAGGGCTACCAGCTCGACGTGACGCCGTGGGGCGTGGTGATCCGCGCACGGGCGGCGGCGGGCCTGTTCGCGGGCGTGCAGACGCTGCGGCAACTGCTGCCCGCGAAGATCGAGGCGAAGACCCGCCAGTCCGGGCCGTGGACCGTGCCCGGCGGCAGCGTCCTCGACTACCCGCGCTTCGGCCACCGCGGCGCGATGCTCGACGTGGCGCGGCACTTCTTCAGCGTCGACGAGGTCAAGCGGTACATCGACCAGATCGCCGCGTACAAGGTCAACTACCTGCACCTGCACCTCGCGGACGACCAGGGCTGGCGCATCGAGATCAAGAGCTGGCCCCGGCTCGCGACCTACGGCGGCAGCGTCGAGATCGGCCCCGGCGAGGGCGCGCTCTACTACACGCAGGAGCAGTACAAGGGCCTGGTGAAGTACGCCGGGTCGCGCGGCATCACGATCATCCCGGAGATCGACATGCCGGGTCACACCAACGCCGCGCTCGCCTCCTACCCCGAGCTGAACTGCGACGGCGTCGCGCCGCCGCTCTACGACGGCACCGAGGTCGGCTTCAGCTCGCTCTGCATCGACAAGCCCATCACGTACAAGTTCGTCGACGACGTCCTGCGCGAGCTGGCGGCGCTGACCCCCGGCCCGTTCCTGCACATCGGCGGCGACGAGGCCCACTCCACGTCCGAGCCGGACTTCAAGACGTTCATGGACAAGGTCCTGCCGCTGGTGGCGAAGCACGGCAAGCTCGCGATGGGCTGGCACGAGTTCGTGAAGACGAACCCGGCCACCTCCGCCGTGCCGCAGTTCTGGGGCACCGAGACCGTGGACGCCGACGTCGCCGCGGCGGCGGCACGGGGCAACAAGATCCTGATGTCGCCCGCCGTCAAGGCCTACCTGGACATGAAGTACGACGAGAACTTCCCGCTTGGCCAGGACTGGGCCGCCCTGATCGAGGTGAAGGACGCCTACGACTGGAACCCCGGCGCGTACCTGAAGGACGTGCCGGAGTCCGCGATCCGCGGCGTCGAGGCTCCACTGTGGACGGAGACCCTGGCCGACTCCTCCGACCTCGAGCAGATGGCCTTTCCGCGCCTGCCCGCGATCGCCGAGCTGGGCTGGTCGCCGCAGTCGACCCACAACTGGGACGACTTCTCGAAGCGCTTGGCCTACCAGGCCCCGCGTTGGAAGGCTGGTGGCGTCAAGTTCTACCCATCGACCCAGGTGAACTGGGTGAAGTAGGGCATGGCAACGGGCCGCGAGGGTTGTCCCCTCGCGGCCCGTTGTGCCGTCTAGCTGTTGAGCGCCAACGACTCCTCGTCGGTGAGCAGGCGCGACCGGATCAGGAAGCGCACCCCGAGCGGTGCTTCGAGGGAGAACCCGCCGCCGCGGCCCGGCACGACGTCGATCGTCAGGTGGGTGTGCCGCCAGTACTCGAACTGCTTGCCGGACATCCACACCGGCACGGCCTCGTCGTCCACCACGAGGTCGCCGAGGTGGACGTCCGACCCGCCGGTGCGGAACTCCCCCGCCGGGTAGCACATCGGGGCGCTGCCGTCGCAGCAGCCGCCGGACTGGTGGAACATCAGCGGCCCGTGGTCCGCCCGGAGGCGGCGGACCAGGTCCGCCGCCTCCGGGGTGAGCGCGACCCGGTCCATCAGAAGAAGCCCTGCGCGTTCTGCGAGTAGCTGACGAGGAGGTTCTTCGTCTGCTGGTAGTGGTCCAGCATCATCTTGTGGTTCTCGCGGCCGATGCCGGAGTCCTTGTAGCCGCCGAACGCCGCGTGCGCCGGGTAGGCGTGGTAGTTGTTCACCCACACCCGGCCCGCCTGGATGTCGCGGCCCGCGCGGTAGGCCGTCGCGCCGTCGCGGGACCAGACGCCCGCTCCCAGGCCGTACAGCGTGTCGTTGGCCGTCTTCACGGCGTCGTCGTAGTCGTCGAACCGGCAGACCGACACGACCGGGCCGAAGATCTCCTCCTGGAAGATCCGCATCTTGTTGTCGCCCTCGAAGATCGTCGGCTGGACGTAGTAGCCGCCCGACAGGTCGCCGCCGAGGTCGGCGCGCTCGCCGCCGGTGAGGACCTTCGCGCCCTCCTGCTTGCCGATGTCGATGTACGACAGGATCTTCTCCAGCTGGTCGTTGCTGGCCTGCGCGCCGATCATCGTGTCGGTGTCCAGCGGGTTGCCCTGCTTGATCGCCTTCGTGCGCTCGGCGGCGTCGGACAGGAACCCGTCGTAGATGGAGCTCTGGATCAGCGCCCGCGACGGGCACGTGCAGACCTCGCCCTGGTTGAGCGCGAACATCGTGAAGCCCTCGAGGGCCTTGTCGTAGAACGCGTCCCGCGTGGAGGCGACGTCCTCGAAGAAGATGTTCGGGCTCTTGCCGCCCAGCTCCAGCGTCACCGGGATGATGTTCTCGCTGGCGTACTGCATGATCAGCCGACCGGTGGTGGTCTCGCCGGTGAACGCGATCTTCGCGATGCGGCTGCTCGACGCGAGCGGCTTGCCCGCCTCGACGCCGAAGCCGTTGACGATGTTGAGGACGCCCGGCGGCAGCAGGTCGGCGATGAAGCTCAGCAGCACGTGGATCGACGCGGGCGTCTGCTCGGCGGGCTTGAGCACGACGCAGTTGCCCGCCGCCAGCGCGGGCGCGAGCTTCCACGTGGCCATCAGGATCGGGAAGTTCCACGGGATGATCTGGCCGACGACGCCCAGCGGCTCCTGGAAGTGGTAGGCCACCAGGTCCTGGTCGATCTGCGAGATCGAACCCTCCTGGGCCCGGATCACGCCCGCGAAGTAGCGGAAGTGGTCGATCGCCAGCGGGATGTCGGCGTTGAGCGTCTCGCGGACGGCCTTGCCGTTCTCCCAGCACTCGGCGACCGCGATGGCCTCGAGGTTCTGCTCGATCCGGTCGGCGATCTTGTTCAGGACGTTCGCGCGCTCGGTCGGCGACGTCCGGCCCCAGGCCCGCGCGGCGCCGTGGGCGGCGTCCAGCGCGCGTTCGACGTCCTCGGAGGTGCCCCTGGCGATCTCGGTGAACGCCTGCCCGGTGACAGGCGAGGGGTTCTCGAAGTAGTTGCCCTTGGCCGGGGCCACGTACTCGCCGCCGATGAAGTGGTCGTACCTGCCGAGGTACGACACGACACTGCCCGGCTGACCAGGTGCCGCGTACTCCGCCATGTGTCCCGCCTCCCGCTCCGTTGCGTGATGTGGGTCTCACGCTAGGCCAGGCCACGTTGCACGCCCGTTGCATCCGTTCGGGGGAACCGGCGGGTTGCGGTTTCCGGTAACCGCGGGTCATCCTGGGTGCGGGAGGTCCCATGGACGCCGAGCGGCACTCGCACGCGCTGAGCCGGGTGTACGACTCCGTCCTGGCGGGCGTCGGCGGGAAGCCCCGGCCGGTCATCTCCGACTCGTGGCACCGGTCGCTCGCCGCGCACGTCGACCCGGAGCAGCGCGAGGCCCCGGTCGTGTACGAGCCGTCGGAGGTCGTGGACCTGCGCGACGCGCACCCGCTCGCCTCGGTGCTGCCGATGCTGCGGGAGACGCTGGTGAGCATCGCGGACGAGGCGATGCACGTCATGATCATCACCGACGCGCACGGGTACGTGCTGTGGTGCGAGGGCGAGGCCGAGATCCGGCGGGCCGCCGACCGGGTGCACCTCACCGAGGGCGCGCAGTGGAGCGAAGAGGCCAGCGGGACGAACGCGATGGGGACCGCGTTGGCGTTGGGGCGGCCGGTGACGGTGCACTCGGCCGAGCACTTGGTCCGGGCCTACCACGGGTGGACGTGCGCGGCGAGCCCCGTGCGGGACCCGGACACCGGGCGGATGCTCGGGGTGGTGGACATCAGCGGGCCGCTGCGAACCGTGCACCCCGCCATGGGCGCGTTGGTGTCGGCCGCGGCCCGGCTCGCGGAAGGGCAGTTGCAGGTGCAGATCGCCACCCGCGACGAGCGGTTGCGGGCGCGGAACATGCGGCACCTGACGGCGTTGCGCGGGGAGCCGGGGGCGTTGTTGAGCCCCACCGGGCGGGTGTTGGCCGCCGAGCCGTTGGGGATGCTGCCGGGGCGGCTCGCGGTGGACGTGGACCGGCTCGTGCTGCCCGACGGGCGCGTGGGGGTGCTGGAGCCGCTGGCCGAGGGGTACCTGCTGCGGGTGCCCCGTGCCGGTGGGCCCACGCGGATGCCGTTGCTGGAACTGGCGTTCCTCGGCGCGGAGCACCCGACGGCGTCGTTGGACGGGCGGGAGCTGCCGCTGTCGCTGCGGCACGCGGAGATCCTGACGGCGTTGGCGTTGCACCCGGCCGGGTTGACGGCGGACCAGCTCGCCCTGCGGCTGTACGGCGAGCGCGGGAACCCGACGACCGTGCGGGCGGAGATGCACCGGTTGCGGGCACAGCTCGGCGACGGGGTGCTGCTGACCCGGCCCTACCGGTTGCGGGCGGACGTGCGGGCGGACTTCGCGGCGGTGCGGAAGGCGTTGCGGGGCGGGGACGTCGTGGGGGCCGCCGCCGGGTACCGCGGCACGTTGCTGCCCCGGTCGGAGGCCCCGGTGGTGTGCGAGGAGCGGGAGGACCTGCTGGCCGGGGTGCGGCGGGCGGTGATCACGCTCGGGGACGCGGAGAGCCTGTGGGAGTTCACCCGGACCGAGGACGGGCGCGGGGACGCGGAAGCGTTGCGGCACTTGAGCCGGGTGCTGCCTCGCGGGGACTTCCGGCGGGAACTGGTCGCGGGGGAACTGCGGCGGGCGTTGGCGGAGTCGTGATCGGGCGGAGGGCGACGCCCGATCTCCGGTCCCGTGGTGCTCAATAGGCGATGACCATGTTCTTCGTGTGCTGGTAGGACTCCACGAGACCGCGTGCGCATCCCTGGAAACCGGCGTGCGGCGGGGTGTTGTTGACCCAGAGGCGGTCCGCCCGGATGGCCCGTCCCGCGCGGTAGCCCGTGCCCGCGTCCCGTGACCACACCGCGGCGGAAGGGCTGCGGGGGACGTCGTTGGCCGCCTTGACCGCGTCGTCGAACTCGTCGAAGCGGCTCACCAGCGTGATGGGGCCGGTGCAGTCCTCGTGCAGGACGCGGGTGCGGTGGTCGGTCTCCAGGATCGTCGGCGTGACGTAGTAGCCGCCCGCGAGGTCCACGCGTTCGCCGCCCAGCACCACTCGCGCGCCCTCGCGGCGGCACAGGTCCACGCGGGACAGGACGTGGGCCAGGTGGCCCGCGCTGACCTGGGGGCCCGCCGTGGTGGCGGGGTCGAGGGGGTCGCCGAGGCGGACGGTGCCGGTGTGGGCGGTGGCGTCCAGGAGGAAGTGGTCGTAGGCCTTGCTCTGCACGAGGGCCGCGCCCGGCTGGTTGAGGGTGAACCTGGTGAACGCGGTCAGCGCCGCCTGGTAGCGGTCGTCCCGCTGCTCGGTCAGGTCGGCGAAGTAGACGGTCGGCGTCCACGTCGACGGTTCGCGGACGACCACCGCCTTCGCCACGCGGCGGTTCGCGGTGAGCGGGGCGGCGGCCTCCACGTCGAAGCCGGTGACGACGTTCAGCACACCCGGCGGGAGCAGGTCGCCGATCAGGCCCACCAGGACGTGGATCGACGCCGGGGTGTGCTCGGAGGGCTTGAGGACCACGGTGTTGCCCGCCGCCAGCGCGGGCGCCAGGTGCCACGCGGTGCTGAGCAGCGCCGAGGTCCACGGGAGGACCAAGCCGACCACGCCTAGCGGTTCGGCGAAGTGGTGGGCGACCAGGTCGCCGTCCGCCTGCGTGATCCCGCCCTCCTGCGCGCGGATCACGCCCGCGCAGAAGCGGAAGTGGTCCGCCGCGGCCGGGAGGTCGGTGAAGAGGGTCTCGCGGATCGGCTTGCCGGTGTCCCACGTCTCGGCCACCGCGATGGCCTCCAGGTTGTCCTCCAGGCGGTCGGCGATCTCGCACAGCACCACGGCGCGGTCGGCGGCCGAGGTGCGGCCCCACGCGCGGGCGGCGCCGTGCGCGGCGTCGAGGGCGTGGTCGACGTCCTCGGCCGTGCCGCGGGCGACCCTGGTGAACACCTCGCCCGTGACGGGGGTCGGGTCGTCGAAGTAGAAGCCCCGCGAAGGCGGCACGTACTCGCCACCCACGAAGTGGTCGTATCGGTCGCGGAACGAGACGACGCCGCCCGATCGGCCCGGTGCCGCGTACTTCGCCATGTCAGGCCTCCAGCTTGGGGGAAGCCCGGAAGCTAGGAAGATCGACGTTGCAGTCGCGTTGCATCGCGGCGGGTTGCCGCGACGCCCCGGCGCGCGTCATCCTGACGGCGGAGGCGGGAGGGCCGATGCACTGGGGGCACGATCAGCGGGCGAAGGCGCGCGCGTTGAGCCGGGTGCACGACGCGTTCCTCGGCGGCGGGTCCGCCGGATTCGTGCCGAGAAAGCTGATTTCCGAGTCCTGGGGCCGATCCCTGGCCGCGCAGATCGACCCGTACCGCCACGAGGCGCCCATCGTGCTCGGCCCGGACGAGGTCGCCGACCGGTGGGCCGAGCACCCGCTGTCCGGCGTGCTGCCGGTGCTGCGGGAGACGTTGGTGGGCATCGCGGAGGACGCGATGCATGTCATGATCATCACAGATGGCGACGGCCACGTCCTGTGGTGCGAGGGCGCGCGGAAGGTGCGGCGCAGCGCGGAGGACGTGCGCCTCGCCGAGGGCGCGCGCTGGACCGAGGAGGCCATCGGCACCAACGCGATGGGCATCGCGCTGGCCGTCGACACGCCCGTGGTCGTGCACTCCGCGGAGCACCTGGTGCGGACCTACCACGGGTGGACGTGCGCGGCGAGCCCCGTGCACGACCCGGACACCGGGACCACGATCGGCGCGGTCGACATCAGCGGGCCGCTGCACACCGTGCACCCCGCGATGGGCGCTCTGGTTTCGGCGGCGGCCCGGCTGGCGGAGAGCGAGCTGAGGCTGCGGCAGGCCGCGCGCGACGAGCTGCTGCGGTCGCGGAACATGAGGCACCTCATCGCGTTGCGCGGCGAGCCGGGCGCGCTGCTCAGCCCCACGGGCCGGGTGCTCGCCGCGGAACCGCACGGTCTGCTGCCCGCCCGGATCGACCCGACCGCCGACCGGGTGCCGCTCGCCGACGGCCGCGAAGGCGTGCTGGAACCCCTCGCCGAGGGCTTCCTGCTGCGCGTGGCGCGGACCACCGCGCAGCGGCACCCGGTGCTGTCGTTGACGTTCCTCGGCGTCGAGCACCCCAGCGCGGTGCTCAACGGCCGCGAGCTGCCGTTGACGTCCCGGCACGCGGAACTGCTGACGGCACTGGTGCTGCACCCGCACGGGCTGACGGCGGAGCAGCTGGCGCTCAAGCTGTACGGGGACCGCGGCAACCCGGCGACCGTGCGGGCCGAGCTGCACCGGCTGCGCGCCCAGGTGGGCACGGGCACGCTGCTGACCAAGCCGTACCGGCTGCGGGCCGACGTGCAGGGCGACTTCGTCGCGGTGCGGGAGGCGTTGCGGCGCGGGGACGTGGGCGCCGTCGCGGCGGGCTACCGGGGCGCGCTGCTGCCCCGCTCGGAAGCGCCGGTCGTGCGGGACGAGCGCGAGGACCTGCTGGCGGGCGTCCGCCGGGCCGTGCTGACCCTGGGCGACGCGGAGAGCCTGTGGGAGTTCACCCGCACCGACGGCGGGCACGACGACGTGGAGGCGCTGCACCTGCTCGTGCGGGCGCTGCCGCGCGACGACATAAGGCGGGAACTGGTGGCCGGGCAGTTGCGCCGGGCCCTGCGCGTGGATGGCTGAGGGGGGAGTCCGGCGCGGACTCCCCCCTCAGGGCTCAGGTGCTCGCTAGTACGTGACGTCCGAGCACGAGTAGAACGCCTCGGGGCTGTCCGACCGCTGCCAGATCACGTAGATCAGGTGCTTGCCGGTCTTGCCCGCGGGGAGCTTCACGTTGATCTGGTACGCGCCGTTGGCCAGCGGCGGCTCGGTGACCTTCGCGAACGACGGGTCGAGGTCGCTCCACTTGAGCGGCTGCGACGGGTTGTAGCCGTTCTTGGTGTTGAACAGCTCGAAGGTGCCCCGGTGCGGGGCGGTCGCCTTCAGCGTGAACGTGATGTTCGCGCCGCTGGTCAGCTTCGTGGAGGCCCAGTCGGTGCGGGCCAGGTCGAGGCCCTTGTACTTGTCGCGGCCCGCGCTGCACAGCTTGCCGTCCGGGATGATCGACCGGCTGTTGCCCGCGGCGTTGGCGATGTTCACCTCGTGCCAGTCGTACATGGCCTGCGTGCCGCCCGCGGCGACGGCGGCCTTGCAGCCGCCGGACGTGGGGGCCTCGGGGTTCTCGTTCCAGCGGCAGTTGTACGTCCGGCTGAACGGCCCCTGCGCCGAGCCGTGGCCCTGCGCTACACCGGTCATGAGCATCGGCAGCGCGACGGCGATCGACGCGAGCAAGGCCACCAGCCCAAGTTTGCGAGCTTTCACGTGGGTACTCCCTATCAAGTGTTCGGTTGGCGGCCTTGCACCCAGCAGAGGACTAGACCACTAGTGTCATAGGTCCAGACCTGTTGCACCAGGGCCGGATGGGCGTATGCGGACCCCTAAGCTGGTGACATGGGGTATTTCCGGCCGGGGGCCACGGTGCTGCGTCGCGAGGTCCTGCACGGCAGGCCGTGGGTGGTCACGCCGTCGCGGGTGGTCGTGGACGAGCCGGGGCTGCTGGCGGTGTTCCTGGTGCCGGGGACGCGGTTCGGGTACCCGCCGCACCCGTGGCCGCACGAGAAGCAGCTCGCCGGGAACGCGACCTGGCGCGGGCACGGGAAGCTCCAGCTGCACCGACCGGACGACGGGTACTCGGTCGACCTGTACTGGGAGGGGCCGGAGCGGCGGTTCAACGGCTGGTACCTGAACCTCCAGGACCCGTACCGGCGCACCGAACTGGGCTTCGACACGCTCGACCACGAGCTGGACTACTGGGCGCCCGCGGACGGGCCGTGGAGCGAGCGGGACCGCGAGGACTTCGAGCGGCAGGTCGTGGAGGGCAAGTACTCGCCGGAGCTGGCCGAGCGGATCCGGCGGCAGGGCAAGGAGATCGAGGCGATGCTCACCGACGGCACGACGTGGTGGGACCCCGCGTGGGCCGCGTGGGAGCCCGACCCGGACTGGCCCGTGCCGGTCCTGCCCGACGGCTGGGAGGACTACCCGCAGCCGTGAAGGTCCGCTCCCTGACCCCCGAGACCCTGGTGGACGAGCTGGTGGCGCGGATCGACGCGCTGCCCCGCGCCGCATGGGCCCGCGTGCTCGTGGACGGGGCCGCCCCCGCCGCGCCGGGCTCGCTGGCCGACGCGCTGGTCGACCCGCTGCGCGCCCGCGGCCGCCCGGTGCTGCGGGTGTCCGCCGCCGACTTCCTGCGGCCCGCGTCCGTGCGGCTGGAGCACGGCCGCACCGACCCGGACTCGTTCCGGCACGAGTGGCTGGACACCGGCGGCCTGCTGCGCGAGGTGCTGACCCCGCTGGAGCCCGGCGGGTCCGGCAAGGTGCTGCCGTCGCTGTGGGACGCGGCGGCGGACCGGGCCAGCCGCGCGTCGTACGTGACGCTGGGCGAGGGCGGGGTGCTGCTCCTGGACGGCACGCTGCTGCTCGACCGGTGGCTGCCCGTCGAGCTGGCGGTGCACCTCTGGCTCTCCCCCGGCGCGCTGAACCGGAAGACGGCCGACGACCTGAGGTGGACGCTGCCCGCCTACGACGACTACGACCCGGCGGCCGACGTGCTCGTCCGGTACGACCACCCGGATCGCCCCGCGCTAGTGGTGTGAGTCGGTATGGTGGCGGCATGACGAAACGGCAGCGGTTGCAGTTGCTGCTCGTCATGCTCTTCCCGGCCCTGTACGCGGTCACCCTCTTCCACAACCCGGTCGAGCTGCTGGCCGCGATCACCGCGCTGGCCGTCGTGCTGCTGCTGGTCGCGGGTCCCGTCACGCCGCGGAGCGCGCCCGCGTGGACCCGGTCGCTGTCGTTGCGCACCAAAGCCCTGCGCACGGCCTTCCTGCGCCTGCGCGATCCCGACGCGGCGGGCCGTCCCCGTCCTCGAGCACCCGGATTCGGCGTCTCCCCCGCCTGAGTCCTGTTCGTCCCGCTCGAGATCGACGGAGTGCTCCCCTTGTTCTACTCGCTGGGTTCCGCCCTGGCCGGATTCGTCCCGCCCGCGGCCGCCATCGTCCTGTTCACCCTCGCCGTCCGACTCCTGCTGCACCCGCTCACGCGGTCCGCGGTGCGCGCCGAGAAGGCCAAGACCGCCCTCGCACCGGAGGTGCGCAAGCTCCAGGAGAAGCACGGCAAGGACGTCGTGAAGCTCCAGGAAGCCACCATGAAGCTGTACCGGGATTCCGGCACGTCCCTGTTCGCCGGGTTCCTGCCGATGCTCGCGCAGGCCCCGTTCCTCATGGTCGTGTACCGGCTCGTCACGACGCCGAACCCGCTGCTGGACGGCACCGTCCTCGGCGCGCCGCTGGGCACGGGCTGGCTGGCCACGCAGCAGCACACGCCGGTGTTCCTCGGCCTGTTCGCCCTGCTGGCGCTGATCGCCTACGGCTCGACGCGCTGGTCGGCGCTGATGGCCGAGCGGAACGGGGTACCGCAGACCACGCTCACGCGGGTGCTGCGGTACCTCCCGTTCGGCACCGTGCTGATGGCCGCCGTGCTGCCGCTGGCGGCCGGGGTCTACCTGCTGACCACGACTAGCTGGACGTTGCTCGAGCGAGCTTGGCTGCACCGCGCAGCGGCGCGCCCGCCTCGTGCAGGTGTTGCAGCACGTACCCGTACGACCTGAACAGGCCGCACTTGGCGTAGGAGATCGAGTGCTGCTCGCAGAACTCGTGGACGAGGGCCTGCGCCCGGCGGAGGTTCGGGCGGGGCATGCTCGGGAACAGGTGGTGCTCGATCTGGTAGTTCAGGCCGCCCAGCGCCAGGTCGGTGAACCAGTTGCCGTTGACGTTGCGGGACGTGAGGACCTGCTTGCGCAGGAAGTCGAAGTCGTGCTCGTCGGTGAGGACGGGCATGCCCTTGTGGTTCGGCGCGAACGAGACGCCCATGTACAGGCCGAAGGCGGCCTGGTGCACCAGGATGAACAGGACGCCCTTGAGGGGTGACATGACCAGGAACACCGCGGCCAGGTAGCCGACGAGGTGCGCGGTCAGCAGCGCGGCCTCGATGGCCCAGCCCTTGACCTGCTTGCGGAACACCGCGTTCACGCTGATGACGTGCAGGCTGAAGCCTTCGAGCAGGAGCAGCGGGAAGAAGAAGAACGCCTGGTGCTTCGTGATGAAGCGGAAGATCCCCTTCTTCGTCAACGACTGCTCGGAGGTGAAGGCCAGCACCGAGATGTCGACGTCCGGGTCCTCGTCGATGTGGTTCGGGTTCGCGTGGTGGCGGTTGTGCTTGCCGATCCACCAGCCGTAGCTGAGACCGGTCAGCAGGTTGCCGTGCACCAGGCCGACGAGGTCGTTGGCCCTCTTGCTCTGGAAGATCTGCCGGTGCCCCGCGTCGTGGCCGAGGAAGGCGAGCTGCGTGAACAGCACGCCCATGAGCGCCGCGACGGCCAGCTGCCACCACGAGTCGCCGACCAGGACGAAGGCGGCCACGGCGACGGCGAGCGCCACCGCGTTGCCCGCCAGCCTGAAGGTGTAGTAGCGGATCCTGCGTTCCAGCAGTCCCGCCTGCTTGATGGTCCGGGATAGCTCAGCGAAGTCGCTGCCCCGCTTGCCTGCCGCGTCGACGGTCAACAGCCCGGTTTCCTTTCGGTGTGCCCCCGGACCGAAGAGTAGAGGTGCACTGTCCGAATTGGGTAAAGCAGCAGGAGAACCTCAGCCCAACCTCAGTTGCAGCTGGGCGAACAACCGCTGCAGCGGGTCGTCCAGGTCGACGCCGGACACCTCGGCCGCCCGGCGCACGCGGTAGCGGAGCGTGTTCGGGTGCACGTGCAGGACCCGTGCCGCCGAACGGACGTCGCCGAAGGCGTCGAGGTAGACCAGGACGGACCGGGCGAGGTCGCCGTCGAGCTTCGCGAGCCTCGGGTCGCGGACGCGCGGGTTGTCGGCCAGCAGGGCGAGGGTCTCGCTGACGAGCACCCGCGAGCGGACGTCGGCGAGCGTGGCCACGTCGACGTCCATGCCCCGGCCCATCGCGTCGAGCACCCGGTCGGCCTCCTGCCGGGACACCAGCGCTTCGTCCACAGTGGACACCGTGCCGCCCACGGCCGCCCGGACGCCGGGGCCGACGTGCTGGTGGGCCGCGGCGACGATCTCCTTGGTGAGGCCCAGGAGTTGGGCTCCCGGCGGCAGGTCGGGCAGCAGCACGTAGGTCCGCGCGCCGACCTGCGTCACGAGCGCGCTGCGCCGGTACGCCGCCGCGTGCACGGAGATCAGCCCGGTCAGCTCGGCCCGCTTGAGCTCGGCCTCGGTGCGGTCGGCGGACTCGTCGTGCAGGGCGAAGACGACCACGGCGGCGGGTTTGGCCGGGTCCGCGCCGATCTGGCCCGCCACGGACTCGGCGTCCATCCGGCCGTCCAGCAGGGAGGCGAGGAGGTTCTCGCGGAACGCCGTCGTGGGCTCGTTGCGGCGCTGGACGAGGTGCAGCGCGGTCACGCGGGCCGCGCCGAGCAGCGCCCGTTCGGCCTGCTCGGTCAGCGGTGCGTCACCTTCCTGGACCCAGATCGTGCCCAACGGCGTCGGGCCCGCGTGGATGCCGATGGCGATGCGGCGGCGGATCCCGAGTTCGGGGCGCTCGTCGATCCGCACGACCTCCTCACCGGAGCGGAGCAGCTGGTAGACGCCCCAATCACGAAGCATTTTCAGGTACGGCTCCGGGCCCTGCCTGCCGAGGATGGACAGCCTGCGCAGCTCGTCCACCTCGTCGCTGGACCGGGAGTACGCGAGCACCCGGCTGGAGGTGTCCTCGATGCTGACGATGCCACCGGTCAGCGCGGCGATCGTCTGCGCCAGCGCGAACAGGTCGCCGAGCACCTCGCCGTTCGCCGCCGGCCTGACCAGCACGCCCCGGACCAGCGACTCCAGGTGCTCCCACCGCACCTCGGGGCGGACCGCGAGCAGCGCGACCCCCGCGTCGACCGCCGCCTGCCGCAGCAGCGGGACCGGCCCGTCGACCTTGACCGCCACGGCCGCCGCCCGCCTCGCGGCCCTGATCAGCGGCACCGCCGCCCGCCCACGCGCGCCGATGACCAGCGCCAGGTCACCCGGCCGGACGTCCGGCACGTCGTCGGGATCGAGGATCACGACGTCCAGCACGTCCACGTCGAGCCCGCGTGGCGCGACCTGGAGCTCGACCAGCGGGTCGCCCAGGGCGATCAACACGTCCTGAAGGCTCATCTTTGTCCGTTCAGCCAAGTGGGTACCCCGATATTAGCCAGTCGGACAAAGGTCGGCAGGCCCTCTCGACCTACCGTTGAGGGAGACATCCGCTGTTGTGGAGGAGCTGCTCGTGGACGCTGTGACCAGGGTTCCGTCGCCGGTGAACGAGCCGGTCCTGACCTACGCCCCCGGTTCGCCGGAGCGCGCGGAGTTGCAGGCGAAGCTCGTCGAGCTGGTCAAGGAGCCGCTCGAGGGAACTCTGACCATCGGCGGCGAGCAGAGGGCGGGGGGCGGCCCGAAGTTCGACGTCGTGCAGCCGCACAACCACCGCTCGGTGCTCGCCACGTTCACCGGCGCGACGCACCAGGACACCGAGGCCGCCATCGCCGCGGCCCGCGCCGCCGCCCCCGGCTGGCAGGCGCTGTCCTACGACGACCGCGCCGCGATCCTGCTCCGCGCCGCCGACCTGCTGGTCGGCCCGTGGCGCTCGACGATCAACGCCGCCACCATGCTCGGCCAGTCGAAGACGGCCATCCAGGCCGAGATCGACGCGGCCTGCGAGCTGGCCGACTTCTGGCGCTACAACGTCGCCTTCGGCCGCACGCTCCTGGAGGAGCAGCCCGCCAGCTCCGCGGGGGTGTGGAACCGCACGGACCACCGCCCGCTCGAGGGCTTCGTCTACGCGATCACGCCGTTCAACTTCACCGCCATCGCGGCCAACCTGCCCACCGCTCCCGCGCTGATGGGCAACGTGGTGCTGTGGAAGCCGTCGCCCACGCAGGGCTTCTCCGCGCAGCTCACCATGCGGCTGCTGGAGGAGGCGGGGATGCCGCCCGGCGTCATCAACCTGCTGCCCGGCGACGGCATCGCCGTGTCCGACGTGGCGCTCGCGTCGCCGGACCTCGCGGGCATCCACTTCACCGGCTCCACCAAGACGTTCCAGCACCTGTGGGGCCAGGTCGGCGCGAACATCGCCGGCTACCGCAGCTACCCGCGGATCGTCGGCGAGACCGGCGGCAAGGACTTCGTGCTCGCCCACCCGTCGGCCGACGTCGACGTCCTGCGGACCGCCCTCGTGCGCGGCGCGTTCGAGTACCAGGGCCAGAAGTGCTCGGCGGCGTCCCGCGCCTACGTGCCGCGCTCGGTGTGGACGCGGATGAAGGACGCGTTCCTCGCCGACGTGGCCGCGCTGACCGTCGGCGACGTGACCGACTTCGACAACTTCATGGGCGCGGTCATCGACCGCCGGTCGTTCGACAAGCTCTCCGGCGTCCTGTCCTCCGCCCGTGACGCCTCGTCCCTGGAGGTCGTCGCGGGTGGCACGGCCGACGACAGCGACGGCTTCTTCGTCCAGCCGACGGTCCTGCTCGGCACGGACCCGACGCACGAGGTGTTCACCACCGAGTACTTCGGCCCGGTGCTGTCGATCCACGTCTTCGACGACGCCGACTACGACCAGGTGCTCAAGCAGATGGAGAGCGCGTCCCCGTACGCGCTGACCGGGTCGATCATCGCCCGCGACCGGGCCGCCATCGCCCACGCCCAGCAGGAGCTCCGCTTCGCGGCGGGCAACTTCTACGTCAACGACAAGCCCACCGGCGCCGTCGTCGGCCAGCAGCCCTTCGGCGGCGGCCGCGCGTCCGGCACGAACGACAAGGCCGGCTCGATCCACAACCTGCTCCGCTGGGTCAGCCCCCGCTCCATCAAGGAGACCTTCGTGGCTCCGACCTCGTACCGCCACCCGCACCAGGGCTGAGGGAGAACACCGCCATGCTCCGCTCCACGCTGCTCGCCGCCGCCCGCTCCACGGGCGCCCGTTCGCTGGTCGAACGCACCCCGCTGACCCGCCCCGTGGTCGACAGGTTCATCGCGGGCGAGGACGTCGACGCGGCGATCCGCGCCACCGGCGCGCTCGTGGCCGACGGCCGGTACGTGACGCTGGACCACCTCGGCGAGGACACGCTCGACGCCGCGCAGGCCGACGCCACGGTGGCGGCCTACGGGGAGCTGTTGTCGCGCTTGGACTCCGCCGGGTTCGCGGGCCAGGCGGAGGTGTCGGTGAAGCTGTCGGCCGTCGGGCAGTCGCTGGCCGTGGACGGGGCGAAGATCGCGCTGGAGAACGCCCGGAAGATCGCGGAGGCGGCCGAGGCCGTCGGCACGACCGTGACGCTGGACATGGAGGACCACACCACGACCGACGCCACGCTGGACGTCCTGCGCGAACTGCGCGTGGACTTCCCGTGGGTCGGCGCGGTGCTCCAGGCGTACCTGAAGCGGACCGAGCAGGACTGCCGCGACCTCGCGCACGCGGGCTCGCGGGTGCGGCTGTGCAAGGGCGCGTACCAGGAGCCCGCTTCGGTGGCGTACCAGGACAAGGCCGACGTCGACCTGTCGTACGTGCGCTGCCTGAAGGTCCTCATGGCGGGCGAGGGCTACCCGATGGTGGCGTCGCACGACCCGAGGCTCATCGCCATCGCGGCGGACCTGGCGGGCACGCGGGCGTTGGACAGCTACGAGTTCCAGATGCTGTACGGAATCCGGCCCGAGGAGCAGAAGCGGATCGCCGCGGCGGGCAACACCATGCGCGTCTACCTGCCGTACGGCGACGAGTGGTACGGCTACTTCATGCGCAGGCTGGCCGAACGCCCGGCCAACGTGGCGTTCTTCCTGCGGTCCTTGGTGACCACGGGCTGATTTTGGGCCCCCGGTTTCGACGTTAGCCGGGGAGTACGACGTTTCTGAGGGCCCCGGACCACGTCCGGGGCCCTCGGCTCAGTCCTCCCCGAGGATCCAGGTGCGGACCTGGGCCTGCTCGGCCTCGGTCAGGTCCATCTGCGCGTCCGCCGCCAGCCGGAGCACGTTGTCGACGAACGCGCTCGCCAACGCGGCCCCGTCGAGCGCGTCGTCGGTCCAGTCGAACCCGCTGTAGCGGTAGCCGACCAGGATGAAGTGCACGGTGGCCCTGGACACCGGCACGCCGCGCGAGGCGCACACGTCCCGCGCCACCCGTTCCGCCTCGGTCTGCCCCCGGTCGCTCACCAGCCGCGCGTCCGTGGCGAGCACGTCGAACAGCGACTCGTAGGACCGCCGCGAGAGCAGCGGCGCGCCGACGACCCGGTTGACGCGCTCGGCCACCTCGGGCACCCCGGCGGGCGCTCCCGCCACCGGCCCCTGGTGGGGCGGGGCGTGCCGCGCGGGGTCGTAGAGCCAGCCCGGCGGGCGGCTGGTGTCCACCACGAGGTGGTCGTCGGCCAGCGTGGCGGCGAACCGGCCGAACGTCCCGTTGCCCGCCCACCTCGTGGCGTAGACCTCGTCGCCGATGGTGGTCCGGACCTCGTGGGCGGCCTTGGCCATCACGACCGGCTCCCCCGCCGCCGCGACCAGGTCCCGCACCACGGCCTCCATCCGGTGGTGCAACGACTCCACCGCCCCCGGCACGACGACGACCTCCGGTTCCACGGGGTCGGCCTCCGGCTCCTCCGGCTCCGGGGCCTCGTCGAGCCCCAGCGCCTCGTCGAGGAACATCGCGTCGGGGATCGCGAAGTCGCACGCCGCCTGCATGGCGGCGGCGGCCGGTCCGCTCACCAGCATCGCCGTGCGTCGGTCGTGCTCCCGCAGCCGCAGCAGCACCGGCGTGAAGTCCGCGTCGACGGACAGCACGATGAACTCGTCGAACCACGTGGGGTGGGTCAGCGTGTCCAGGATGTCCAGCACCATGTAGATGTCGGCGCTGTTCTTGCCCATCGCCGTGAGCGCCGGGCAGTCGACGACCCGGAACCCGGCGCGGGTGAAGTACGGGCGGAACCGGCTGGAGCGGGCCGGGTCGAGGTAGCAGATCCGCCGCAGCAGCGTGCGCGGCTGGTCCTCGATGTCCACCAGGAACGGCCCGAGCTCGTTCTCCATCCAGGAGATCCAGCGGGCGGGCTGCGTGGCGAACCGCCACCCCGCCTCCTTGCTCGACTTGCACAGGCCGATGTAGACGTTCTCGAAGTCGACGAACACCGCCGCGCGTCTGTGGGTGCCTGTCGAGCGTTCCGCCATCAGCGCACAACTCCGATCATCACGGGGGGATCCTCCATCAGGTCGTCAGCGCGGCGGCGTCGAGCACCAGGTCGACCGCCACCAGCGCCCGGTTCAGCCCGCCCGGCGAGCTGTTCGCCCGCCGGGCCACCACCACGGCCCGGTGCGCGGCGTCCAGCGCGTGGTCGAGGTTCGTGCCGGTCTCGGCGCACGAACCGGCGTACGCGGCCAGCGCCTCGGCGTAGCCGATGTCCGTCTCCAGGTTCTCCGGCGTCCGCAGCAGGTGCCACAGCACGACCGCCGTGTGCCCGGCATCGCGCGCCTCGGCGTGGCGGCGGGCCGCTGCCAGCGCCAGCACCAGCCGGTGCAGCGCGAACAGGTGGGCGGCCGGTTCGCCCAGGTCGCGCCACAGCGCGACGACCTGCTCCGCCAGTTCCACGGCCTTGCCGTGGTGCCGGACCTTCGCCAGCTCGTCCGACAGCACCAGCGCGGCCCTGGTCAGGCGCGGCCCCTCCACCGCCAGCGCCTGGTACGACAGCCGCCGCAGGATCGCGAGCACCTCGTCGACCGCCCGGTGCGCCTCGTAGTCCCGCCGGTCGTAGAGCAGCACGCCCGCCAGCGCCGCCCACGCCACGGCCAGGTCCGCCCGGTGCGCGGGATCGCGCCGCAGCAGCTCCACGGCCTGTTCGGCGGCGGTGATCCGCTCGTCGAACCGGTCGGACGCCACCACCAGGTGCCCCAGCGCGCCCGCCAGCAGCGCCCGGTCCTCGGGCAGTCCCGACTCGGCCACCCGGCGGCGGACGGCGACCGCCTCCGCGGCGAACCGGACGGCGTCCGCGCGGCGACCCGCGTCCAGCAGCAGGGCGCTGCACGACACCAGCGCCACGGCCAGGTCGCCCTCGAACCCGCGCGGGTTGACCGCCACCAGGCGGCGCAGCACCACGATGGACTCCTCGACCACGTCCACGGCCTCGTCGCGCAGGTCGTTGGACCGCAGCACCCCGCCGATCTGCGCGAGCATCCGGGCGAACTCGGGCTCGTAGCGGGGATCCGACTCCGCCGCCGACCGCCACGCCGCGACCGCCCGCTCGGCCACCTCGGACGCCTCGGCGGTCCGCCCCACGTCGAACAGCCGGGTCGCCAACTGCTGTCCGGCCTTCGCGAAGTCCAACCGGAACAGGCCGGGGCTGGTCAGCGCCAACGTCTGGTAGAGCGCGGTGGCCCGGCCGATGGCCTCCACGGCGTCCGCGCGCTTGCCGACGGCCGCGCACCGCAAGGACAACTGCTCCAACGCCGCCGCGAGCTGGGGCGCGCTCTCGGGGTCGTCGTGCACGACGTCCTCCGAGAGCGACACGGACTCCAGCGAGGCCTCCAACGCCTCCTCGGGCCGGTTCACCGCCACGTACCGCAAAGCCAGGTCTCCCAAGGCGTCCGCCAGCGCGGGCCGGTGCTCGGCCTCGTCCGCCGCCGCGAGTTCCCGGTACAGCGCCACTTCCCGGTGCGCGGCGACCAGCGCCTCGTCCCGCAGCGCCGCCAACGCCGCCCGCGCGCCCAGCATCCCGTACAGCTCGGCGTGCTCCAGCCGGTCCGACCCGGCGACCACGGCGTGCTCCACCAGCCGCCGCGTCAGCACGGCGGGGAGCACGTCCCCGGTCAGCCGCTGCTCCTCGAACACGTGCGGCGCGATGGCCCGCAGCAACGGGATCGACGACATCTCGGTCAGCGCCAGCACCGTCGACGCGCTCGCCGTGCGGGCCAGGCCGGGGTCGCCGGTGAACAGCGTCTCGGCGCGCTTGCGCAGGTGCGGCCACCGCCGCGCGGCCTGCACGAGGGTGGCCAGCCCGGCGGCGGACACCTCGGCCTCGATGCGGTGGTCCAGCAGCGCGACGGCGAGGAAGTCCTCCGCGAGCCGGGCCGACCCGGCGGACACGCCGTCGCGGCTCATCAGGTGGCGGACGAGGTCGGAGCGGCCGGAGCCGGGTGCCGCGCCGAGGACGAAGGCGAGCGCGGACAGGTGCACGTCGAACGTGGTGTCGGCGTGCCGGGGCTCGACCGACGGCCGTTCCACGCCCAGCGCCTCGGCGAACCGGGCGCACGCCAGCGCGTGCTGCTCGGCGTGCTCCTCCGGCCGCGCCACCAGCGGGAGGTCCGACATCGCGTGGCCGAGGTCGGCGCCGCGCTGCCGGGTCGACGACCACCACCAGCCCGCCAACCGCGACAGCAGCAGGACCCGGCTCTCGGCGCTGGTGCGCTGCCACGGTTCGCGCAGCAGGTCGCGCAGGTCGGCCCACGGCCAGCGGTCGGCGTCGTCCACGACGATCAGCAGCCGGGTGGAGGAGACGGAGGGGCGCAGGTCCGCGGCTCCCTCGCCGTGCCGGGCGAGCAGCACGGTCCAGCCCGCGGCGCGGCTGTCGACGACGAACTTGGCCGCCAGCCTGGACTTCCCGACCCCCGCGACGCCGTGCAGCAGCAGCGTCGCCCGCCGCGTCGGGTCGTCGCGCCACCGGGTCAGCGCGGCCAGTTCGCGGATGCGGCCGTGGAACGGGACCACCTCGTTGCGCGCGTCGAGGAGACCGCCGGGCCCGGTGTCCGCGCTGACGACCGCCGTGCCGTTGGGCGGGGGGTCGAGCCGGTAGGAGGCGCCGCGATTCCGATCCACTGCGCCATAGTGCACTCCCCCGTGAGCCCATTGGCACCAACCACACCTTTCGGCGTTGACTCATCCGGCATCGCAACACTACTTTCGAAACATGTCTTTCGAACGGCGTCAGCTCACCGACGCGCACGACCTGCGCGCGCTGAGCCACCCGCTGCGCGTCCGGATCATGGAACTGCTCGCCCAGGAAGGCCCACTGACCGCGACCGAGGCGGCGGCCGAACTGGGCACGACGCCCGCGAACTGCTCGTTCCACCTGCGCCTGCTGGCGCGGCACGGGTTCGTCGAGGAGGCCGAGGGCGGCGTCGGCAGGCAGCGGCCGTGGCAGCTCGTCGAGCAGGAGACCCGGATCAGGTCGCG
Organism: Umezawaea sp. NPDC059074; assembly: GCF_042738955.1. NCBI lineage: Bacteria > Bacillati > Actinomycetota > Actinomycetes > Pseudonocardiales > Pseudonocardiaceae > Umezawaea > Umezawaea sp. NPDC059074. The sequence goes on along the minus strand of NZ_JBHYHC010000062.1, from coordinate 22,967 downwards.
GGACCTGGACCAGGAAGGCCTGTCCGCGCTGCGGGCGCTGGACGAACTCCGCTGGGTGCGGCGCAGGCACCAGCAGGCGGAGTGGTGGCGCACCAAGGAGGAGTACCCCGAGCAGTGGCGGACCGCCGCGGCCGAGTCCTTCGCCGTGCTGCACCTGACCGCCGACGAGGTCGGCGAGCTGAACGACGCGCTCAACGAGGTGGTCGGCCGGTACGTGGACCGCGGCCTCGTGTCCCACCGCCGTCCCGGCACCGCGCCCGTGGACATCTCCACGTCGACGATCCCACTCCGACTTCCACTTCCTGGGGGAGAACATGGCTGAGCTCGAGGACTTCGCCCCGAAGCAGAGATTCCGCTCGACCATCGCCCTGTCGCCGGACGGCCGGTTCGCCGCCTACGCCGCGAACGCCGACGGGCAGCACAACCTCTACGTGGCACCGGTTTCCGGCGGCGAGCCGCGGAAGCTGACGAACTACCGGCACAACGCCGTCCGCCAGATCGCGTGGTCGCCGGACGGGAAGTCCGTGCTGTACACGGCGGACTTCCAGGGCAACGAGCAGTTCCAGCTCTACCTGGTCGACGCCCACGGCGGCGAGCCGCGGCCGTTGACCGACACCTCGGACCGGCAGCACGTGCTCGGCTCCAGCCTGTTCGACCTGAACGCCCTCACCCCGTTCACGCCGGACGGCGGTTCCGTGGTCTACGCGGGCAACGACCGCGACGCGGCGTTGCAGGACGTGCTGGTCCAGGACCTGGCGACCGGCGCGGTGCGGCGGATCGAGACCACGACCGGCACGATGCTGCACGCGGTGTCCGTGTCGCCGGACGGCCGGTGGCTGCTGACGTCGGGCTACCACAGCAACTCCGACAACGACCTCGCGCTCGTCGACCTGCACGATCCGGACGCGCCGCTGTGGATCGTCACCGCGCACGAGGGCAAGCGCCTGCACCTGCCCGGCCCGTGGACGGCCGACTCCGGCGGGTTCCACGTGCTGCACGACACCGGCGGCGAGTTCCTGGCGCTGGGCGTGTACTCGCTGGCCACGGGTGTGATCACCGACCTCGTCACCCCGGCGTGGGACGTGGAGCAGGTCGCGGCGTCGGGCGACACCACGGCGTGGACGGTGAACGAGGACGGGGTGTCCCGGCTGTTCGTGCGCCGCGACGACGCCCTGCTCGTCCTCCCCGAGCTGCCCGCGGGCGTGATCGGGTCGCTGTCGATCTCCGGGGACGTGCTGGCGTTCCTGCTCACCACCGGCACCCGCCCCACCGAGGTGGTGGCGCTGGACCTGGGCACCCGCGCGCTGACCTACCTGACGACCAGTTCCCCGGCCGTCGCCGTCACGTTCGTGGAGCCGGAGGTGGTCCGGTACCCGACCCACGACGGCCGCGAGGTGCCCGCGTGGCTCTACCGGCCGCACGGCGAGGGCGTGCGGGGCGTGGTGATCTCCATCCACGGCGGCCCGGAGGCGCAGGAGCGCCCGTTCTACAACTACGCCGGGCTCTACCAGTACCTGCTGTCCCAGGGCGTCGCGGTGCTCGCGCCGAACGTCCGCGGCTCCACCGGGTACGGCAAGACCTACCAGAGCCTGATCCTGCGCGACTTCGGCGGCGCGGAGCTCGGCGACTTCGAGCACGCGGTGAAGTACCTGCGCACGCTCGACTGGGTCGACCCCGAGCGGATCGGCGTGTGGGGCGCGTCCTACGGCGGTTTCGCCACCCTGTCGTGCCTGTCGCGGCTGCCGGACCTGTGGGCGGCGGGCGTGTCCATGGTCGGCCCGTCGAACCTGCTCACGATGGCCCGCTCGGTCCCGGAGACCTGGCGCGCGGAGATGGCGGACTGGGTCGGCGACCCCGACACCGAGGCGGACTTCCTCCTGGAGCGCTCGCCCATCACCTACTCCGACGCGATCACCGCGCCGCTGTTCGTGATCCAGGGGGCCAACGACCCGCGGGTCGTGAAGGCCGAGAGCGACCAGATCGTCGAGGCGCTGCGCAAGCGGGGTGTCGACGTGCGGTACGACGTCTACGAGGACGAGGGCCACGGCTTCACCAACCGGGTGAACGAGGTCAAGGCCATCGGCGACACGGCCGAGTTCCTCCTGTCGCACCTGGGGCGTTGAGGACAGGAACTGTCAGACCTGTGAAGCACAATCACGGGTGTGCTGGTCGCGGTGGTGTCCGACGGGGAGAACGGTGGCAGGGTGCGGACCCTGTCGGACACCGGCGTGCCCTCGGGAGCGGCTCAGACCACCGACGACCTGTGCGCGACCGTGGCGGAGTTGGAGGAGGCGTTCCACCCGCGGTGGGTCTGGGTCCGCACCGCCGAGGTGTACCCGGACCTGCTGAGCCGCGGTGTGCGGGTGGAGCGCTGCCTCGACCTGTGGCTCGTGGAGGGCCTGCTGCTGGGCTACCAGGGCAGGCACCGCGAGCCCCGGAACTTCGCCGCGTCCGTCGCACGGCTGCAAGGCCTGGAGGTCCCCGAGGACACCGGGCCGCGCAAGAAGGACGACCAGCCGACCCTGTTCGAACCGGAGCGGGAACGGCTGCCCGGCGACATGGACCCGCTCGACGCCGTGATCGCCGTGCACGACGCGCAGCAGAAGACCCTGGCAGCGCTGGGCCACGCGGACCGGTTGCGGCTGCTGGTCGCGGCGGAGTCGGCCAGCGCGCTGGCGGCGGCGGAGATGACCCACCACGGGCTGCCGTGGCGGGTCGACGTCCACGAGGAGATCCTGCTCGACCTGCTCGGCCCCCGACCGCATCCGGGGGCCAAGCCGAGCAAGCTGGCCGCGATCAACGACCGGATCACCGAGGCGTTCCACGGCAAGGCCATCAACCCGGACAACCCGGCGAACATCGTCAAGGCGTTCGGGCGGGAGGGCATCGACATCCCGTCGGCCAGGGCGTGGGTGATCAAGGAGCTGGACCACCCCGCCGTCGAGCCGATCATGGAGTACAAGGAGCTGTCCCGGCTCTACGCGGCGCACGGCTGGTCGTGGATCGAGCAGTGGGTGAAGGACGGCCGGTTCCGGCCGGACTACGTGGTCGGCGGCGTGGTGTCCGGCCGGTGGGCGACCAGCGGCGGCGCGGCGCTGCAACTCCCCCGCACGCTGCGGACGGCCGTGCGCGCCGACCCCGGCTGGCTGCTGGTGGCGGCGGACGCCTCGCAGCTGGAGCCGAGGGTGCTGGCGGCGCTGTCCAACGACCGCAAGCTGGCCGAGGTGGCGGGCGACGACGACCTGTACACGAACCTGGCGGGCGACGCGTTCGACGGCGACCGGGGACGGGCGAAGATCGCGATGCTGTCGGCGATGTACGGCGGCACGAGCGGGGAGGCCGGGCCGCTGCTGGCGGTGCTGCGGCGGCGGTTCCCGGACGCCGTGGGGTACGTGGAGGCGGCCGCGCAGGCGGGTGAGCAGGGCCGGATGGTCCGGTCCCGGCTGGGCCGGACGAGCCCGACGCCGTCCGCGGCGTGGCACGACCTGACCGGGAACACCGACGGCGACGAGGACGCGCAGCGGCGGTCGAGGCGGGCCGCGCGGGAGTGGGGCCGGTTCACCCGCAACTTCGTCGTGCAGGCCAGCGCGGCGGACTGGACGGCGGCGCTGCTGGGAGCGTTGCGGCGCAGGCTGCACCAGCGCGCTCCGGGCGCCCACCTGGTGTTCTTCGTGCACGACGAGGTGCTGGTGCACTGCCCGGCCGAGGTCGCGGAGGTGGTGCGGGAGGAGATCACGGCGGCGGGCGCGGAGGCGTCCCGGCTGGTGTTCGGCGACACCCCGGTCCGCTTCCCGATGAAGGCCGTGGCGATCTCCTCGTACGCGGACGCCAAGTAGCCGTTGGGCTGATCGGCTGCTTGCACGCGTCACGTGAGAGCGCTCTCATGAGTACGAGGCACCACACCCGAGTGACAAGGAGGTCACCCGCGCATGGAGCTCACCAGACGCCGACTCGTCGCCGCCGTCGCGGCACTGCTCGCCGCGATCCCGATCACGCTGGTCGCCACGGCCAACGCGTCCATCCCCACCACGCCACCGGGCTGGACGCTGGCCTGGGGCGACGACTTCACCGGCTCGAACGGCTCGCCACCCTCGTCGGCGAACTGGATCGTCGACCTCGGCCACGCCTACCCCGGCGGTCCCGGCAACTGGGGCACCGGTGAGATCCAGAACTACACCAGCAGCCCGAACAACCTGAAGCTCGACGGCGCGGGCAACCTGCGCATCACGGCCCTGCGCGACGGCGCCGGGGCGTGGACATCGGCCAGGATCGAGACGCAGCGCGCGAACTTCCGGCCCCCGGCGGGCGGCAAGATGGCCATGGAGGCGCGCATCCAGATGCCGAACGTCACCGGCCAGGCCGCGCTCGGCTACTGGCCCGCGTTCTGGGCGCTCGGCGCTCCCTACCGCGGCAACTACTGGAACTGGCCGGGCATCGGCGAGTTCGACATCATGGAGAACGTCAACGGGGTCAACGCCGTGTGGGGCGTGCTGCACTGCGGCGTGAACCCCGGCGGCCCCTGCAACGAGACCACCGGGATCGGCGCGAACCGGGCGTGTCCGGGGTCGAGCTGCCAGTCGGCGTTCCACACGTACCGCTTCGAGTGGGACCAGAGCACGAGCCCGCAGGCGTTCCGCTGGTACGTCGACGGCCAGCAGTTCCACAGCGTCACGCAGAACCAGCTGCCCGCGGACACGTGGGCGACCATGACCAACCACGCGGGCTACTTCATGCTGCTGAACCTGGCCATCGGCGGCGCGTTCCCCGACGCCCTCGCGGGCCCGACCCCCACGGCCGCGACGGTTCCCGGCGCGTCCCTGGTCGTCGACTACGTCGCCGTCTACACCGCGGGCGGCGGCACGACCCCGCCGACGACCACCACCACGACGACCCCGCCGAGCGGCGGGGGTTTCGACGCCTACAGCCCGATGCAGGCCGAGAGCGCGACCGCGCGGACCGGCGGCACGGTCGAGACCACGTCGGACACCGGCGGCGGCCAGGACGTCGGGCAGCTCGCCAACGGCGGCTCGCTGCGGTTCTCCGGGGTCCGCTTCGGCAGCACCACGGCGACGCAGTTCACCGCGCGCGTGGCGTCCGGCGCGGGCGGCGGGATCAGCGGGCTGGTGGAGGCGAGGATCGACAGCCCGACCGGCGCGGTGGTGGGCAGCTTCGCCGTCGGCAACACCGGCGGCTGGCAGAGCTGGCGCACGGTGCCCGCGAACATGTCGGGCGTGACCGGCACGCACGACGTCTACGTCACCTTCACCAGCGGCCAGCCCTCGCCGTACGTGAGCGTGAACTGGGTGCGCTTCGGCACCTGACGAGCCCGGTGGCGGGCCGCTGACCTGCGGCCCGCCACCGGACGGCGCTACCGTGGCCGCATGAGCTACGCGGAGCGGCCCGCGCTCGACGGGCGTGGCGTGGTCTGGACGAAGACGACGTCCGGCGGCGGGATCAGCCGGGTCGTCCCCGACGGCTGCACGGACATCATCTTCTCCCGCGACGACCACCGGCTGTTCGTCGCGGGCCCGGACACGTACGCGAAGGTCGGCGAGGACCAGCCGGGAAGCCTGTTCGCCGTGCGGTTCTTCGCGGGCGTCGGCCCGTCCGCGCTCGGCGTGCCCGCGCACGTGCTGCGCGACCTGCGGGTGCCGTTGGACGAGCTGTGGCCGGACGCCGGGGACCTGCTGGACGCGGTGGCCGCCGCGCCCGACCCGTGCGCCGTGCTGGCGGACGCGGCCCGGCGCAGGCTCCGCGAGACCCCGCCGGACCCGGCGCTGGACGCCGTCGTGGCGGCGGTGCGGGACCACCCCGTCCCCGAGGTGGCGGACCGGCTCGGCATCGGTGCCCGGCAGCTGCACCGGAGGTCGCTGGCGGCGTTCGGCTACGGCCCGAAGGTGCTGGCGCGGGTGCTGCGGTTCGACCGGGCGATGGGGCTGGCGTGGGAGGGCGTGCCGTTCGCGGACATCGCCCACCGGACCGGGTACGCCGACCAGGCCCACCTCTCGCGCGAGGTGAAGGACCTGGCGGGCGTCCCGCTCGGCGTGCTACTCGGCCGGTAGCCGCCCGAAGTTCCGCAGCAGGACCAGCGACTCGATCGTCACGATGGGCCCCCACTCGTACTTCGTGCCGGGCGTCCAGCTGGGCCACCCGAACGTCCAGCCGCCGTCCTCCTGCTGCCCCGCGGCGACCTTGTCCAGCGCGCGGTCGAACTCCGCGTCGCTGAACCACTGCCGGGCCAGGGAAGACGGTTCGGGAACGAAGTCGGTCGGCTGGTGCACCTCGCCCGCCGAGTAGCCCTCGGCCTCCGTGATCGGCTGACCGAGGTCCACGAGGTTCTGCTCGCGGACCAGGCCGCCGACGCGGGCCATCTGCGCCTCGGCGCGCTCGCGGTCCGGGACGTGGTCGAGGAACCGCGCGGCGGCGTTCGCCTCGTACGGGTGGGTCTTCGTGAGCCCCTCGACGCGGTCCCAGCAGAACTCCGTGGCGCGGGTCAGCCACGGGTGGTCGACCTTGTTCTTGTGCAGCAGCCCGGAGATGAGCGCGGTCGGCAGCAGCGACCCGGCGTCCTCGATCGCCCACCACGGCGAGTGCGGGTGGTCGGCCGAGGCCCGGACGCCGGTCGGCACGCCACCGTCGGGGAACGTCACGGTCGTCAGGAAGTCGCACGCGTCGAGCGCGTGCTGGGAGCCGCCGAGGCCGAGTTCGTCGAGCCTGCTCAACGCGCTGAACACGTGCAGCGGCTGGCTGTTCGGCCCGCGGCCGTCCGGTTCGAGCGCGTGGCCGAAGCCGCCGTCGGCGTTGCGGTAGGCGAGCAGCGCGTGCAGCACCGGCTCGACCGGACCGCCGTCGAACAGGAACTCGAACCGGCGCTGTTCCAGGACGCGGGCGTGGTGCCAAACGAAAGAACGGGCTTCTTCGATCATGCCAACCACCCTAGGTTCGGCCCCGCGCCGCGGTCTTGAACGAATCGGACGTCAGCGCCGGGCCCGCAGCGCGTCGCGGTTCAGCTCCGCCGGGCTGCGGTGCCCGGACAGGCCGAGGGTGAGGTCGAAGTCCGCGAGCAGGCTGCGCAGCACGTGCCGCACGCCGACCTGGCCGCCGTGCGCGAGCCCGTAGGCGAACGGCCTGCCGACCAGCACCGCCTTGGCCCCGAGCGCGACGGCCTTCACGACGTCCGCGCCGGTGCGGACGCCGGAGTCGAACAGCACGTCGACCTGCTCGCCCACCGCGTCGGCGATCTCCGGCAGCACCTCCAGCGACGCGACCGCGCCGTCGACCTGCCTGCCGCCGTGGTTCGACACGACGATGCCCTGCACGCCCGCGTCGACGGCCTTGCGCGCGTCGTCGACGTGCTGGATGCCCTTGAGCAGGATCGGGCCGTCCCAGTGCTCGCGCAGGAACGCCAGCTGGTCCCACGACTTGTCGGTGCCGGTGAACAGGTGCACCCAGCGCAGGATCGCCATCGGCAGGTCGTCCTCGGGCGACTTCTCCAGTCCCGCGCGGAACGCCGGGTCGGAGAACGGGATCGCCGTGCCGACCGCGCGCAGGAACGGCAGGTACGCGCTGTCCAGGTCGTGCGGCCGCCACGCCAGCGTCCACGTGTCCAGCGTGACGACGAGCGCGGTGAACCCGGCCTTCTTCGCCCGGTCCAGGATGCTCAGGCACACCTCGGGGTCGTTCGGCCAGTAGAGCTGGAACCAGCGCGGCGCGTCCCCGTTCGCCTCGGCGACGTCCTCCAGCGTGTGCGAGGACGCGGTCGACAGGATCATCGGCACACCCAGTTCCGCGGCGGCGCGGGCCGTGGCCAGCTCACCGTCCGGGTGCAGGATCGACTGCACGCCGACGGGCGCGAGCAGCACCGGCGCGGGCATCGTGGTGCCGAGCACGGTCGTGCCGAGGTGGCGGGTGGTCGCGTCGGTGAGCATCCGCGGCACGATCCGCCAGTCGTCGAACGCCTCCCGGTTCGCCCGAGCCGTCGCCCCGGTCCCGGCCGCCCCGGCCACGTACCAGAACGGCCCCGGCCCGAGCCGTTCCCGCGCGGAGGCCTCCAACGCGTCCGGGTCCGTCGTGAACGGCGGCACCGTGCCCGCGAGGCCCTGGAGGTAGATCTCGTTCTGATAAGAACCGAACGTACCAGGCATTATGTCCGTCTCCGTCCACTCAGGCCGTCTACAGGCCGTCCGGGTTGTCGCTCAGGCCGTCCGCTTCGTCGTCTGTCTGCGGATCATGGTCGTTCGCATCCGCCTCCCCCGCAAGCACACGATCGACCACCTTCCGAGCCCTCGCACTGCTGGAGGGCAGCAGGTGCGTGTAGACCCGCATCGTGAACGCCGGGTCCGCGTGCCCGAGCCACTCCGCGAGTGCCTTGATCGACTCTCCGGCGTCGAGAAGCATGGAGGCGTAGAAGTGCCGCAGCGCGTGCATACCGTCCTGCCTCAGCGTCCGAGCGACCTTGGCGCGCCCGAGCGCAGGAGTCCAGACGTACTGGTTGAAGCCATCGCGTCGGATCGGCTTGCCGTACTGGTTGACGAGGATCAGCGACACCGTCTCCGGTTCACCGTCAACTTCCTTCCACGGCAACGTGATCTGCGTGGGCGGGAACTGCGCCATGTAGGCGTCGAGGTCGCGGAGCACACTGCCCGGTAGCGGGACATCTCGTTCCTTCCCGCCCTTGGGTGGGGCGAAGACCTGGACGTTGTCCACGACTCGAACCTGCCGCACGATGTGAAGCACCTTTTCTTCACGGTCGATGTCCTCCGGAGACAGGCCGAACACCTCCCCTTGACGTAGCCCGCACCCAGCACCGAGAGGCACCACGATCTTGTATTTCTCTGACAGCTCAGCCCGAACAGCCGCGACCTTGCCCACCGTCCACGGCACGATCTTCCGCTTGTCCGGCTGAGGCCGAGTTACACTTTTGGCCTTGCACGGGTTCTCGGCGATCTTCTTATCATCGATAGCAGCGCTGAAAACTGCTGAAACATGGACGAACGCCACCGCCCGCGTACCACCCGCAAGTTTCTTCTGCTGTAGCGCCCGCAGCCAAGCTCGAATATTCGTGGGCAGAATCAAGCCGATCTCTCGATCACCCAAGTACGGGTACACCAGTTTGTTCAACCGGCGCTCAACCGCGTTCCGCGTGCTTCCATCAAACGCCTGATCGATCAGCCACGCGTCTGCGTAGGCACGAAACGTGATCTTCCCACCCTCAGGATCGAGGTAGGTACCCGTCCGCTTCTCACTCTCGACCTTGAGCAAGAAGTCATCCGCAGCACCCAACTGCCTATCGGGAAAGCTCTTGGCCCGCTCCTCTCCCGCAGGGTCGACATAGCGAACCTTGTAGCGCATTCCTGTTCCGTAAATCTCCGTCCTCTCACGGACTGGCTTCCCTTTTGCGTTCAGAACCGGCTTCCCGGAATCGTCGAGCTTCGGCCGCCACCAGCGATCTTGAACGTGACCCATGACAGTCTTCTCCTCTGAGTAGAATTCAAAAATTGACTAAGCGGCCTGGTCGTCCGGTTCTTCAGCCCAGGCTCGAACCTTCGCTGGCACGTAGCGGAGGTACTTTCCGACCTTCCTCACAGGAGGGCCGAGCCTCTGCCACTTCCACTGATAGAGCGTCTTTACAGGCACACCCAGGAAGATCGAAACCTCAACGACGCCCCAGAGGGGTTCAACATCTGCCATGCCATTCCCCCTGTTCAGGCCGCTACCGCCGGAGTTGCTGAAACATCGGGCGCAGGTCGAGGCAGCCCCGCCAAGGCCTCTTGCGCCCGCGTGTACTCGGCCTTCCATGTGAGCCGCTGCGAGATCATCTGCATCAGCAGCTCGACCCGGCTCGGGACGTGCGGATCACCGGGCTGAACGGGTCCCCACCGCAGCCGGGTGCGGTCGGGCTCAGGCTTGGACATCCCGGCCGCTTCAAGCGCTTCCCGGACGAACGCGGCCCGATCCTGCTTGTGCTCAGCCAAGGTCTTGCCCGACCACCGCCGCGACACCAGCACCCGCCGGCCGGGAAGGCCGAGGGTGTCTCGCCGATGGGCCTTTCCCTTGCAGTGCCCCGGAGTCATGCGCGAGGTGACCTTGCGCGGCTGGACCCCGTAGAGCAGCCACACGGCGCACCGCTCCGAGCACGGGGTCACGGCAAGCTCGGCCGCCAAGCGGTCGGCGTGGTCGGCCTGCCGAGGAGTCGCGTCCGTGTCGACGACTTCGGCGATGGACTTGGTCAGGTACTTCGTGAGGTAGCCGATGTGCCGTCCGGCTTCCTCGGTCCCGCCCAAGATCCCCTTGGAGTGCACCTGGCGGCCGAACTCGACCACGTGCGTCGGGTCGTCCAGGGCGGCCACCGCGTCCTCCCACGTCGTCAGAGGCACGTTGGTGTCGGGGTCGACGAACTGGGAGATCCGCGAATCCCAGACCGGCCGCTTCTCGCCCGAGTACTTGATCTCGTCGTGGGCGGGCCACCACACCTGGAGGTAGGTCGCGGCAGTGACCGCCTGGACGACCTTGTGCGGGATCGAGCCGCGAACGGCGAAGTGTGCGTGAGGCGTGATCCGCTTCTGAGGCTCGACCGTGCCGAAGTACTGCGCGTCGAAGCCCACGACCCGCCGGAGGTTCTGCCACCACCGATCCACCAGCGAGGCGAAGTGCACCGCGTCCCGTGCGGCCCGCCGGTAGTCATAGGTGCTCGGATCGACCGGGGTCGAGTCGGCGCGCACCTTGCCGTAGGTGTCCAAGGTCAAGGTGATGAAGGTCGAGGGCCGGTACTTGCCCGCAAACTCCCGGCCAACCGTGCGCTTGTCGACCTTGCGCCGAGGCAGGTTCGGCGAGTCCTGCCGACGCTTGGTCGACCGATTCGCCGTGGACTTGGCAGGACGCTCGACCGCCGGGAGGTTGCCCCGCACACCCTCAGTCCGCAGGTCCGCGTCAGCGTCCCGAATGCCGTCGCGCAGATCCTCCAGGAGCACCGGGTCACCCTCGGCCTGGGCCTGGCGGTACTCGGTCGTCAGGTCCGCCCGCACGGTCGCCACCGCGATCTGCGCATCGTTGGGCTTCTCGCGTTCGGCGACCGGTTCGGCGTCGAGGTGCCAGCCCTCGCGGCACTGCGCCATCCGCGACTTCCGGTTCCGATCGGCACACGCGGGGCACTTGGTCGCCTGCGTGGAGTTGCACCGCACAGCCACGATCCGCACCGCGTAGGTGTCCAGGTCGACCACTTCCCGCATCACCGGCCGGGTGCATACCCCGTGGGCTTCAGCGGCGGCTTTGACCACGTCCAGCGACAGCGGCAGCCGTGCCCGCTCAGCCGACGTCATCCCTGCAACATCGAGCGGTACGGCCGGAATCACAGTTATACCAACGGCTTCTGTGTCCACAGTGGAGTCATTCACGCTGCCACACCTCCGCTCGTGTTGCCACCATCGGGACGGGACGGGAACGCGTGCACGGTCGCGTCCGGGGTCGAGAAGAACAGCGACAGCTCGACCAGATCGGAGTCGGTGACGTGGAACGCCCGAACTCGCTCCGGAGCACCGCGACCATCGGTCTTCACCCACGCCACGCCAGGGGTGTTCTCGCTGATCTCGTGAGCCGCAGCACCCTTCTGTCGAACGCCCTCGCCCAGGACCATGTCCACCTGCTGGGCCTCATCCAGCCGCAGCGCCACGCGGGTGCCGAACAGGTGCCGGAACGCCACGACTTCCTTGCGCGGGTCTTGGACGAGGCCGAGGACGGCGTAGCCGGGTGCACGCCCCTGCGAGGTGATCGTTTGCAGCGCCCGCACGGCCCGCTCTCGCAGGTTCTTGTCCGGCTGGTAGGCGACCAGGTCGGCCAGTTCGTCGATCACGATCAGCGTGAACGGCTCACCGGTGCCCCGAGCCCACAACCGCCGCACACCCCGATACCGCGCCGCCCGTTCCTTGACCTCACCGGCCAGGACTTCCAGCAGCTCGACCGCCTCTAGGCCGTTGTCGAAGACGAGGCGTTCGAACGCGTCCGGGCACTGGCCCAGTTCCATCCCACCCTTGGGATCGATGCCCACCAAGCGCACGACACCGGCCTTGACCGCAGGCGCCAACGCCCACACGATCGACCACAGCAACGACCCCTTACCGGCACCCTGCACACCGACCCCGAGCAGTTGGTTGCCGAGCAGCCGCAGCGACCACCGCTTTCCGGTCTCCGTGACGCCGACCTGGACTTTCTTGAGGTCAACCGCGGACTGACCCCCTGTGACCAGCGCCGGAACGCCGATCGGTCGTGCCAGCGGGTCGGAGTGCACGAAGTCCAGTTCCACCACGCGGGGCTTGAGCACCCGGACCCGGCACGACTGGGCACCGAAGGCGTGGGCCAGGCCGTCACGGCGCAGCTCCCACGCGTCCGGCGACTGCGCCGGGATCATCCGCACCCGAACCCGGTCCCGCCATCCCTCCGACCGGACACGACGCAGACGCGGCCGATGTTCCCTGCCACGACTGGACTTCGTCAGATCCGCCAGCCGCACAGTGGTCCGCCACCGAGGCACATACACCGTCGCCCGACGCCACTCGGTCAACAGCCGGAACCAGCAGCACCGCAGGAACGACGGCAGATCGATCCCCGCCCACAACACCAGAGCAGCAACCAGCGCCAGCAGCGCCAAGACCAACGGCGACAGCCCGAACCGGCCGTAGAACCACAGCGCCGACAACGGCACCAACGTGACCACCGGGTAGCGAACGACAACGAGCACCAGGCGCACGACGACCCACGCCGCAAGGAACGCCACCATGAACGGCAACGCGATCCACTTGACCCGACCAGGCAGCAACGTCCACCACGGCACACGCGGCCGGTAGCCCTCGAACGGAGCCGGATCAACCCACTTATTGCGGCCCATCACGCCTCACCGCCGACCATCACAACGGCGAAGCACTCAAACGTGGGAACGCGCACACTTGACGCGCCACCCCTACCGACAGATATCCTCATAGTGACCGAATCTCCTTGTGTGCCAACACATTCAGGGGTCGTTCGAGTCGATGAAGTCGCCGGGGAACAGCCGAGCCCGCCAAGACTTGGGCTGTTCCACGGCGACCACATCAACGGTCTATTCGGTTATCACTTCCACGATCAGGTCAGGCGCACTGCTCTCCGCGCTGCTCCTCGTAGGCCTTGCAGTACGGGCACAGCGGGCGCGGTACGTCGATCCGCATCCAGCCGCCGTCCGAGCACCACGAGCAGCGCAGCCACGTCACGCGAACCCGCCCGCTGTCCGGGTCCACCGCCGAACGTCCATTCCTCCATTTCCAGCGAGCCACGCAGGCACGTAACCTCACTGGCACCACCTCCACTCACGTGGGTCGTGGGAGGTCCGGAGCGGGCGAGGCCCTCACGAAGTCACTCCCGCCCCGGACCGGCTTCACATCACTACTGCGGCTTCCGTGATCAGGCCGACCGGCCCGTCGGGCAGGTGGTCGTCGGCAACCCCCGCGAACAGCGCCAAGCCATCGAACCGCCGCAGGTACGGGCACGCCGCCACCCGCACCTCGGGAGCACAAGACCGCCGGTACGCCACGCCGACCTCCGCCAACACGTCGAACATGTCCACGTCCAGCGCGTCGCAGAACCGACCCAAGGTCTCCAAAGACGGCCCTCGGAAGCCCTTCTCCATCTTGGACACCGTCGCAGTGGAGACACCGGCCTTCCGCTGCATGTCCGTACCCCGCAACTTCCTGTCCTTACGCAGGGCGCGCATGTGACGACCCAGAATCCCCAGGTAGGCCGCGCGCTTCTCATCGACGCTCAACCGGCTCACTGCCCCACCTCCGGCCCGAACCCGCCGGCACCCGACGCGCTGAACCAGCGAGCCAACGGCCCCTCCGGTGCACCGTCACCAGCCGTGGCCCGCTCACGCGAGGGCACCGTGGGATCCACCGACGCCGCGAGCAATGCCGCTTCGGTGGACAGCCGGGCCATGAACGTCGCGAAGTCCCGAGGACCGTCCGGACCCTCAGCAGCGGTGATCACCAGAACGCCGGGGTCGATCTGGAGTCGCAGCGCGAGCACCCCGGTCTGAGGATCACGAGCGATCTCCGGCACCGCCCGCGCCCCCAAGGCCAACTTCATCTTGAGGAACATCCGATGCCCCTCAGGCCGCGTTCTGCTGACCGGGGGCAGCAGCCTTGCTCTCTGCCTTGACGCCACGGTTGGGAGCCAATGCCGACACCATGTCGTCAGCCCAGACCGTGTAGTTGACCCAGCCGTCGCGCACGTACGGCGTCACCTTCAACCCACGGAACACCGCCGGACGAAACGGCGTACCAGCCAACGTCTCCGGCGGAACCGGCTGGACAGCCGCAGCCATCTTCACGACCTGCCCCGTGTTCTTCCCCTTCGCCGATGGGTCGGTCCCCTGAACCGCCCACACCGGCAGACCGGTGATCTTGCAAACGGCGGGCTTGCTCTTACCGCCCTCAGCCCAGTCCACCGCCCGATCCACGCTCATCACGTAGAACCCCTCAGGGAACAGCTCATCGAACGTGATCGGGAACCTGTGTCCACCTGGGATAGCCATGTCAGTTGTCCTTTTCGTTGTGGGGCGCACGTTGTTGCGCTGCTTGGTCGTCGTCCTGGAGCTGCTGACAGCGGTCCGCGAACGTCGTTGCCGCTTCGGCCAGGCGGCGGGCGTACGTGGTAGCGATCTGGAGACCTCCCGCACGGGGAGGCACAACGACCCGCACGCTGCTGTTTCCTGCCGAGATCAACAGGCACGGACGACCCGGCTCTGCCTCGACCACATCCGGCTTGTCGTGGGGCTCCGGATGCACCAGCCCGTACAGAGGCACCTGAATCACTTCCTCGACTGCGGTTCGAAGACGGTTCTTCGTCCTTACAGATTCGTCCGTTTGGGCGGACGGCAGCACCGCACGACCAGGACATGACGGGACGTTGTGCTAGCGTCGAAACGTCCCCGAAACGTCCTAGGAGTCCCACTTGATCAACGAACGCCTCCGCAGCACCCTCCAAGAGCGCGGCTACGCGGCGCGCGACTTCGCCGAGGACATCGGGGTGGACGCGAAGACCGTCGAGCGGTGGATGAGTTCCAACAGGACGCCCCACAGGGAGACCGCGTACCGCGCGGCCCGGCTACTGGACGTCTCTCCGGGCTGGCTGTGGCCAAGCCTCCAGAAGCCCCGCCAGAGCGCGAGCCGGGCCGAGGTCGTCGCGTTCTACCCCCACCGGTCGGACGTACCCAAGAACACGTGGCTTGAGCTGCTCAAGAACGCGACGGGGAAGATCTACCTACTGGCCTTTGCGAGCCTGTTTCTTCCCGAAGAAAACCCGGAAGCAATCACGATTCTTCGGAAAAAAGCGGCTGATGGCGCGGATATTCGAATCTGTCTAGGCGACCCGAACAGCCCCGAGGTCGAGCAGCGCGGCGTGGAAGAACAGCTATTCGACGCTATTCCGGCAAGGGTTCGAATGGCCCTCGCCTACTACAGTCCACTGCTTGCAGTCCCGGAGGTGAAATTTCACCTGCACAGGACCACGCTGTACAACTCGATCTTTCAGTTTGACGATCAAATGCTGATAAACCAGCACGTCTACGGAACGTACGGTTATGTCGCACCAATTCTGCACCTTCGCCGAGTGGAAGGCGCAGACCTCTTTCACACCTACGAAAGGAGCTTCGAACGAGTGTGGGAGACTTCCTACCCGTTCGACGGAAACGTCAAGCCCAAGTAGGTGACTTATCCCAGCCCAGCAAGGTCGCGAACAGCCGCAATCACCGACGCTGCGTCCTCCATTGACTCAAACACCCGGTCTGCACCAGCTTTGAGCAGGTCATCGGCGGACACCTTCCCCGTGGCCACACCGATCACGCGAGCACCTGAGTCAACCCCTGCCTCAATATCGCGCAGCGTGTCGCCGACCAGGACAATCGACGAGAGCGGAAGGAGCGTGCCGAACTTCTCCTCCACACGTGACCTGGCGACACCGACAAGCTCAGACCTCACCGCGGAATCAGATCCGAATCCTCCGATCTCCCAGTCAATGGGACCATCCAAGGAGAAGGCAGCAAGTTTCAGCTTGGCGTTGGCAATGATGTTGCCGGTGAGTGCTGACTGCACAAGCCCATCAATCTTGCCCGCAAGTTCCAAAACCTCATGCGACCCAGGCAGAGCGCAGCCACGTTCTTGCATTTTCGGAATATTACTGACAAGTGCAGCTTCCAACTCGGCGGGAATTCTGTCCCGAACGTCAGGGGTTACAGAAAACCCGTTGCGCTCCAACATGTCCGACATGATTTGAGGATCAGTGCGCCCGTCAGTCTCGGCCGGAAACTCCGGCTCCCTTCCAGCGATACTGGAGAAGGCTTTGGCGTAGGTCGCCTTGCTCATGCCGCCATTCTCAATCAGAGTATGGTCAACGTCCCACAACACAAGCGCCCGGACTACCACTACACTGCACCACCGCTCTACCGACGTGGATGTACCCGTGGTCAATATACCCTGTAGCGGCGCATACCAACCATCGAGAACTATCCCAGAAAGTACACAAGGTAAATTTCAGAAGCGCCGAAAGTTGCCATACAATTAGGGATATCTACGGATAAATATCCCAAAATTGCACGCGCGACCCCAAACGGTCACCATCACGCGAAGCATGACGATTTCCCAAGGGAAATTGACTAGCTACGAATAATTCCGGCCTGATCGAATTTCATCACAACAGAGCTTGCGCCAGTTACAGGTGAAACGAGCGCCTGTACTGCCATCTTCAATATCGGCGGCAATGCAACCATCCAAGAAACCTGACCAGGAAGCAGGGCAGCAACCCCCAAAAAGCCAATATCGATCGTTTCCATCTTTGCTCGACTTAGGCGCGCAGAAAGCGAACGATCGGATCTCACCTTTCTATTTAGGTCATTAATCAGCAATCCAATCACTTCTGCGAAATGTTCTTCGACATCATCCAGAGAGAATTCAGATGAGATCGCTTTACTGGCAACGATCCTGGATAGTTCGGCACGCCAATCAGCAAAACTCTCATCCTGACTTCTGATTTCGCAAATCTCATTCAAGCTTTCATTGTCAAAGTTTGGGACTGTAAAACCATCAAGCGCGCGAACCATAAGAACATCACGCAAGTTGCGATCAAACGCCACTGCCTGCTTTACTTTATGCAGCAATAGTGCAAGATCCGAATCCGCGGTAGGCGTAAACTTCGCTTGAGTGGCGGAGGAAATAAAAAGTGTTCGATTGAAGTAAAGAGATGGGGTTTCGACCAGCGCCCTTGCAGCATCAGCCGGATGCCAACCAGATACCGGCGAAACTTCCAATCCACGAATGACGTCAGACATTGCTGGCCTGCTACGCCAATTGCGGCTCAGCAAATCATGCAACTCCAAATCCAGGACATCTCGTCGAATTTGGGCCCATACCTTCTCTTCACCGTCTTTCCAATATCGAAGATGCGGAATTGCCATAATCCATCCGCTTCGAATCGGACGCTCAAACTTTTGCAGTTCCGCTACGGCACGGCTAAGCTTAATGACATTTTCTTCGTGACTCGAACGATTAAAACCACCTCGATTAACTTCCGCGCCCGCCTCAAGGGACATGCGATTGCGCGAGTTATAGGCGCGATACTCACCAGGAACCCTAAAAGATCCGCGTCCAGGATATACCCATTCGTCAATTGGGCAGTGAATCAACAACTCATCCGCATACAGCAAAGAACTCGACAAAAAGGGAAGTCCCACATTGCGAGGCTGGAGTATTGACGCACCTCCAGCATATGAACGATAGCGAGAATCACTAATCGGCGGAATTGACCAATTCCTATAAAAGTAGTCAACCTGAAAAGCCAACTCCCGCAGCCGATCAGGGGCCAGTTTCTCCACGTCCGAGGCGCTCCAGCTGGCGCCGAAAAAGGCATCTAGAACGTCGAACACGGAGTTGCTTACATCAGATGACATCTTCACCATTATGCCTCCCATGGCACCTATGTCCACTGCTGAATTCTGCTTTATGGGATCAAGGCGCGCCGCCTGCGGCGGCGCGCTCTGGGCCTGTCACCTACCAGCGTGGGCATGTATCCATCCCGACCTAGCCGACCTCCGCTCCGCTGCGTCGGCTGGCCGGGCGGCACGGCCCCGAGGCGGTGCGGCAGCGCGCCACCACAGGCAGCACGGAGAGCCTCAAGCTAACTTGGCAGATGCTCCAGACCGGACGATCGCGCGCATGGTCGGCTCGGTCGAGCTGGGCACGGCGATCGGCTGCCGCGACGGCTTCGCCCTCTTGCCAACGGGTTCGTGAGTTCAGTCGACGAGGTGCACGGAGCCCAGGACGCGGTAAAGGGCATCACCCCGATACGCCATGATCAGCCACGGTCAGCAGCACCGCGTCAAGGCTGGAAAACGCACCTTGACCCGCCACCACTGGCCGCAGGATCCGCTTCGTATCGGGGTGATGCCCTCAGAGTGGTTGATCTTCGCCAGGCCGTCGCCAGGCCGTGGGACGTCGGGCAGCCACGAGAAACGGCGAGAACTACCGAGATGGTTTTGCCAGGTCAGAAGGCTTTGCGCCGACCTACGGCCAGGTCGGTCGGACGCGGTATCAGAAGATCTCGTTCTGATACCCGGCGAAGGTCATCCCGGAAGTCTGCTACCGAGTCCTCGGCGCGTCCAACCGGGTGGTCCGGCCGCACGGGAGCCCCGGCGGGCGGGCAGCCGGGGGGACCAGGGGCGTCTCCAGAACGAAAAC
>NZ_JBHYHC010000062.1:0-4205 GCF_042738955.1 Umezawaea sp. NPDC059074 | reverse complement strand
CCACCCCCGGGGGGCGCGGCCCGCCGGGCCCCCGGGGGGCCCCCACTCCCGGTCAGACCAGGGCCTTCTCCTTCTCGAACGCGCGGCGCGGCAGCAGCCACGCCAGCTTGTCCGACCGCAGCACGGCCAGCGGGCCGACCACGGCCAGGAGCAGCACGTACCCGGCGACGAACGGCGCGACCCGGTCGTCCAGGCCCGCCGAGACGGCCATCGCCGCCAGCACCAGGGAGAACTCGCCCCTGGTCAGCACGGTGAGGCCGACGTTGACCGCCTCCTGCCGGTCGAACGCGTGCAGCTTCGCGGCGAACGCGCCCGCTCCGAGGTTCAGCACGATGGTCAGCGCGACCGCCGCCAGCACCGGCACGACGACCGTGCCGATCGACCTCGGGTCGATGCTCAACCCGAAGATGAAGAAGAACAGCGCGCCGAACGCGTCCCGCAGCGGCAGGACCAGCCGGTGGACCCGCGGCCCGACCGTCGAGCCGCCGAGCACCATGCCGACCATGAACGCGCCGATCGCGTCGGACACGCCCAGCTCGTGCGCGACCGCCGCGCCGGTGACCGCGACCCCGACGAAGCACACGACCAGCAGCTCGTCGTCCGCCGAGCCGAGCAGCCGCGTCACGGCCCGACCGCCCCAGCGGGCGACGGCGGCGAGCACCACCAGGAACCCGAACGCCTTGCCGAAGTCCAGCAGGGCCGGGCCGAACTCGTCGACGCCGGTGAGCACGGGTTGCAGCATCGCCAGGTACAGCGCGAGGAACACGTCCTCGATCACGATGATGCCCATGATCAGCCGGGACTCGCGGTCCCGCATCCGCTTGGCCTCCACCAGCAGCTTCGTCACGATCGCCGACGACGAGATGCCGATGGCGCCCGCGATCACCAGCGCCTCGCGGGCGCCCCAGTCCAGCGCGAACCCGAACGCCAGCCCGCCGCCGATGTTGAGCAGCAGGTAGCCGAACCCGGCCACGACGAGCTTGCGCCCGCCCGCGAGCAGGTCGTCCACCGAGAACTCGAGGCCGAGGTAGAACAGCAGGAACACCAGTCCGAGCGCGGAGAGCACGCCCATCTCGGCCGGGTCGTCCACCAGCGCGATGCCGGGGGTGTTGGGGCCGAACAGGATTCCGGCCACCATGAACAGCGGGATGGTCGGCAGTCCGATCCGGACCCCCGCCCGTGCGATCAGACCGGCGGCGAGGAACGCGCCGCCGACGGCGAGCAAAGCGTGCGAGGTCATGACATCGGCCTCCTGCTAGACGACCGCACCGTGTCCGGCGCGGGACTTCGGCTTGGCGCGCGGCGGGACGCGGCGCTTCGTGCCGGGGTACTTCCCCTCCAGGGCGATGGCGACGGGCGCGGCGGTCAGCACGGTCGACGCGGTGCCCGCGACCAGGCCGATGAGCAGCGCGGTCGCGAAGTCGGCGAGCGACCCGTCGCCGAGCACCAGCAGCGCGGCGAGCACGAACAGCACGCCGATGCCGGTGTTCACCGTGCGCGGCACGGTTTGCAGGACCGCCGAGCTGACGACCTCGGCGTAGGACCGCTTCCCGCGCACCCGCGCGAGTTCCCGCACCCGGTCGAACACCACCACCGAGTCGTTGACCGAGTAGCCGATCACGGTCAGCAGCGCGGCCAGGAACACCCCGTCGGCGGTCTTGCCGAGCCAGGCGAACAGGCCGATCAGCACCACGACGTCGGTGATCAGCGCGACGACCGTGGCGACGCCGAGCCGCCAGTCGAAGCGGATCGCCAGGTAGCCGAGCTGCGCGGCGACCGCGATGGCCAACGCGATCAGGGCGTTGCGCCGCAGTTCGGACCCGAGGCTGGGGCCGATCAGCTCGTTGCTGACCTGCTCCGCGCCCCCGGTCGCGCTGCCGACGACCTGGCCGAGCCGGGCGGCGGCCGCGTCGTCGATCGGGCCGGTGCGGACGGACACGCCGGTCGCGCCGGAGGTCGCCACGACGGCGTCGCCGAAGCCCGCGTCGGCGAGCGCGGTGCGCACCCGGCCCGGGTCGACGGCCTGGTTCGCGGTGTAGTCGAGCATCCGGCCGCCGGTGAACTCGACACCGAGGTCCAGGCCGCGCACGGCCAGGCCGGACAGGCAGAGCACGGCCACCGCGGCGGCGGCCAGCAGCCAGCGGACCGGTCGACGGAACAACTGGCCACCGCGTTCCACCAGCCACGTCCGCACCCGGCCCAGGGTGTGCAGGCCGCTCAACGCGGGCCTGCGTTCCAGGAAACGGCTGCCCAGGACGAGTTCGAGCAGGACCCGGCTGAGGACCAGCGCGCTGAACATCGACGCGAGCACACCGATCGACAGCGTGACGCCGAAACCCTTCACCGGCCCCGTGGCCAGCCAGAACAGCAGGCCCGCGGCGAGCAGCGTCGTGACGTTGGAGTCCGCCACGGCGCTGAGCGCGCCGCGGAAACCGCCCTGGACGGACTTGAGCAGCCGTCCACTCCGGACACCTCTGGCGGCGAACTCCTCGCGCGCCCGTTCGAACACCAGGACGTTGGCGTCGACCGCCATGCCGATGGCTAGCACGAACCCCGCCAGCCCCGGCAGGGTCAGGGTCGCGCCGATGGCGAGCAGGGCGGCGTAGGCGACGGCCGCGTAGCCGACGAGCGCGGCGACGGCCAGCAGCCCCGCGAGCCGGTAGACGACGATGAGGAACAGGCCGGTCAGCGAGATGCCGATGATCGCGGCCCACGCGCTGGCCTCGATGGCCTCCGCGCCGAGCGTCGCGCCGACCGTGCGCTGCTCGATCACCTCGACCGGGACCGGGAGGGCGCCGGACCGGATGACCAGCGCGAGTTCGGCGGCTTCCGACTGGGTGAACGAGCCGGTGATCTGGGTGGTGCCGCCGATGATGCCGGTGCCGCACAGCACGTCCGTGCCGACCTGGGGCGAGGAGACGATCTTGTTGTCCAGGACGAACGCGATCTGCCGGGTGGGCGTGCCCTGGGGCGAGCAGGCGGCTTCCGCCGTCAGCCGTTGCCAGGTGCCCGGAGCGTC
This sequence comes from Umezawaea sp. NPDC059074, assembly GCF_042738955.1. NCBI lineage: Bacteria > Bacillati > Actinomycetota > Actinomycetes > Pseudonocardiales > Pseudonocardiaceae > Umezawaea > Umezawaea sp. NPDC059074. The sequence goes on along the minus strand of NZ_JBHYHC010000062.1, from coordinate 1,186 downwards.
ACCGCGGAAGTCGATCGAGACCTCGTACCCCGCCCCGCGCTGGCTGAGCGACGACTGCGCGCCCTTGATGCCCTCGCCGGTCATGGCCGCCGGGCCGAGGAGGAGCGGAACGCCTTCCGGGCTGGTCAACGCCGTCTGGTTGGCGGCGGCTTCCTGGCCCGCGCCGACTACCGGGTGGACGGCGAGTTGGGCTGTGCGGCCGAGGACTTCGACCGCTTCGGCCGGGTCTTGGACGCCGGGGAGTTCGACGATGATCCGCCGGTCACCGGAGCGGGCCAGGACGGGTTCGGCCACACCGAGCTCGTCGACGCGGCGGCGGAGCACTTCGAGGGAGCGGTCGGTGGCGTCGCCGTCGGCCTTGGTGGTCGGGGAGTCTTTGGTCTCCAACACGATCTGGGTCCCGCCCCGGAGATCGAGACCGAGCTGGGGTTGGCTGGTGAGCAGCAGAAAAGCGGACGCGGCGAGAACGCCGAAGGACACCAGTCCTCGGACGAGCAGTTCCCGCCGCGCAGGGGTGCGCGGCATGAGGTTTTTTGCCTTCCAGGCAGGAGTGAGGTGAGGGCTCTACTGCGGGGTGGAAGGCGGGGCGCGATCGCCCAGAGGGGTGGTGCTGGTGGTTTCCGGGGCGCGGTGGACGCGTTGAGCGGCGTCCATGAGGATCCGGAGGGGGAGGGTCGGGCGGGCCCGTGGGGTGAGGTCGACCGGGGCGTGCCCGATGAAACCCTGGGGCAGTTGAGGGGTTGTGCCGGAGCGGGTGGCCGCGCCAGGGAGGTGGACAGCCTGAACGATGGCGGTCGCGGCGGCGGACTGGTGGTCGGGTTCGGCGGTTTGGGGGAACGAGAAGACGACGAAACCGGCGATCAACGCCAGAACCGCGAACAGCGCGCGTTTCGTCATCAAGCCCTCCCCTCGGGTGACAGGCTACAGACCTGGGGAGGTGGTGCAGGGAAAACCGCTGGGCCGCGGGTCAGGCGTTCACCCTCGTCTCAGCCGCGGTCAAGCACACAACTCTTGCACCGCTCGCCTCAGCGCTGACCCATGGCCCTTGCTGAGGCTGGGCTTGTGGCCGGGCGCTTGTGGTGGGGTGTCGTCCCACCCCGCTCGCGCAATTATTTCAACACCCGTTTTGTCTTGTCAAGGCGGGAAAGATGCCGTGACAAGACAAAACGGGTGCGAAGGCGCTTCG
>NZ_JBHYHC010000061.1:0-52880 GCF_042738955.1 Umezawaea sp. NPDC059074 | reverse complement strand
TTGTCGGGCTCAAAAGGCGGTCCAAAGAGAGTCCCGCCCGACTGCAATTTTAAGGCCGAAATCCCCATGTCAAATCGGCCACGTTCCGTGGCCTGCGTCTGGTAGTTCCAGCGTGGTTGCTGGTCGACTCTGTGCCGGGGTGGTGGGCCACTACGTTTGCCTTGGGTCTGCTTGTGGTCAGGTTTTGGCTAGTAGTGTGGTGGCGATGTAGAGGTCTTGTAGTGCCAGGCCTGAGCTGTCGAAGACGGTGATGGTGTCTTGTGACTGTCTGCCCTTGGCTTTTCCGGTTAGTACGTTTCCTAGTGCGGTGATGGTGTTGGTGGTTTTGGCGTGTTGGAATTCGCCGATCGTGGTGGATTGGGTTGGGAGGTCGCAGTAGAGGTCTGCTGTGGTCAGGAGGGCTGGGGGGAGTTCTTGTTTGCCCTTGGCGTCTGAGCCCATGGAGGCCACGTGGGTACCTGGGGTTACCCAGGTGGCGTCGAAGAGTGGGGTTCTTGCCGTTGTCGCTGTGACGATGATGTCTGCGGCGCGTACCGCTTCTTCCGCTGGGGTGAGGGTGGCTGGGAGGCCTGCCTTGGTCAGTTGGGTGACCAGGGTTTCGCCGTGTGTCGCTGTTCTTGCCACTACGTGGATGGTGGTGAGGGGGCGGATCTTCGCCAGTGCTGTGCACTCGTAGTAGGCCTGGTGACCTGTGCCGAAGATGGTGAGGGTGCTGGCGCTTTGGAGTGCCAAGGTGTCTGCTGCCACGGCGTCCGCTGCTGCTGTGCGGTAGGCGTTGACCTTTGCTGCTTCCACGACTGCGGCGATGCGGCCGGTGTTCTGGTCCAGCAGGAGGATCGTGGAGTTGTGGCGGGGGCCCGTGGTGTTGTCCGGCCAGTAGCTGCCGATCTTCACGCCCGCGATGTCGGAGGCTGCCGCTGATTTGAGGGTGAACCTGTTGTGGGGGCGGGAGCCGTGTGCTGGGAGGGCTGGGAACGTGGTGGTGTCGTCCGCTACCGCTGCTATGAGGGCTGTGCGGACGGCGTCGTAGGCGAGTTGTTCGGTGATGAGGGCTGCTGAGTCCTCTTCGGACAGGAAACGCATGGTGCTACCAGCCGTTCAGTCGTGGCCACGTCGTGGTGGACGTGGTCAGGTGGTAGTGGGTGTGTTGTGCCGCTGTGGCGCACGCGTGGTTGGGGAGGACGCGGAGTCTGGTGCCCACGGGGAGGTCTGGCAGGGGTTCCGTCGATCCCTCCCTGAGGGAGAGGACGCCGTGTTCCTGGCTGGCTCCGGTCATGAGGAGGTCGGGGATGAGGGTGCCTGTCTCGGTGGTGACGAGGCCGTAGCCCTGGTCGGTGGGTTGGGCCGCTGTGCCACGGTCGCGGGAGGTGGCCATCCAGCCCGCGTCGGTGAGGATCCAGCCCTTGTCGTGCCTGTGGCCGATTACCGTTGTGACGACCGAGAGAGCCAGGTCGTCGAGGGTGCAGACGCCGATGCCTGCCATGACGAGGTCGAAGAAGACGAAGTTGCCCGCTCTCACCTCGGTGATGCCGGTGAGGTCGCGGGCGAAGTGGGCCGTGGGGGTGGAGCCGATGCTGACTACCGGCGTTGGGAAACCCTGTGCTCGTAGGGTTTCTGCTGCCTGGACTGCGGTGGCGCGTTCGTGTTCTGCTGCTGCCGTCAGGGATTCCTCGGTGTAGCAGTAGTACGACTCGCCCGCGTGGGTGAGGACGCCGCGGAGATTGTCGCCCAGGGCGGTGGCGATGGCGATCAGCTCTGGGGAGGTGGCGTCGACGCCGCCGCGGTGGCCGTCGCAGTCGATTTCGATCAAGGCCGGGACGTCGGTGGAGCGGGCCTGTTCGACGCTGTCGAGGAGTACCACGAGGTCCACGCCTTGGGCGCGGAGGGCTCGGACGCGGTCGAGTTTGTCCGGGGAGATGCCTACCGCGTAGACGATGTCGGTGAAGCCGTTGGCCGCGAACGCTTCCGCCTCGTGGAGGGTGGAGACGGTGATCGGGCCCGTGGTGCCGTCGAAGAGGAGTTTGGCCACGTCGATCGACTTCGCGGTTTTCACGTGGGGGCGCAGGGTGGAGCCGAGGGTGGTGACGTGGGACTTGAGGCGGTCGATGTTGCGGTGGACCTTGGGCAGGTCGAGCAGCAGGTGCGGTGTCGTCATCGTCAGCTCACGTAGTTGTAGATGGTGGCGCGGGAGACGCCGAGGATGTCGGTCAGGACGGGGACCGAGTGCTTCACGTCCAGGTAGCCGTTCTCCTTCAGGTTCCTCAGCAGCTCCCTGCGGTCGGGTGGGGTGAGGGCACGGGGGGTTTTGCCCCTGGACGCGGCGAACTCCTCGACGAGGGCGCGGAGGCCGTCGACGGTGCGGGCGCGCAGGGTTTCCGTCAGCGGTTGCTGTTGGTCGTCGGTGCTGATGAGGTTGTGCAGGCTGCGGGACACCGTGGCGAACAGGGAGACGTCCATGTTCAGGCAGAGGGCGGCGATGTAGACGCCCTCGCTGTTCTTGATGCCGATGGACGTGCTCTTCGCCGGGCGGCCGTCGGGGAACGTGTTGGGGTAGTTCTGGATCACGTTCGGGTAGTCGGGGTCCTGGATGCGGGCCACGCCGATCTCCGTCGCCGGATCGCCGATCTTGCGGCCGGACAGGTTGTTCTCGATGACGCGCACGGTGTGGGCCGGGTCGCGGAGGTCGTGCAGGACGACCTCGCAGAGGCCGGGGAACATGCGGCCGAGCGCCGTGGCGATGGTTTCAGCCTCGCGCAGCAGGAGTTCGTCCTCGGTCACGCGAACACCCCGGCCACGGTCGTGGGGGCCTTGAGGCCGGAGCCGGTGAGGATGACGACCGTGGTCTCGCCGGGGCGGATGGCGCCGCGCTGGGTGAACACGTCGATGGCGGCTGCGGCGGTCGCGCTCGTGGGTTCGGCGTAGAGGCCTTGCGCTGCCAGGTCGCGGACGGCCTGGGCGATGGCCTCCTCCGGGAGGGCGGCGAAGTCGCCGTGCGAGCGGCGGACGGCGTCCAGGACCTCCGGCAGGCGGAGGGGCTCGCGGATCGCGGTGCCCTCGGCGATCGTGGGGGCGAACGTCGTGCCGGTGATGCCGTGGAACCGGTCGTGGAGCGGGGCGCAGTGGCGCGGCTGGGCCACCAGCAGGCGCGGCAGGCGCGGGATGCGGCCCGCGGCCAGCAGTTCGCTGAAGCCCAGGTCGCAGCCCAGGACGGTGCTGCCCGCGCCCGCGACCGTGACGACGGCGTCCGGGGCGGTGAAGCCGAGGTCTTCCCAGAGTTCGTAGGCGAGGGTCTTCGTGCCCTGGAGGAAGAACGGGTGCCAGTTGTGGCTCGCGTAGCAGGTGTCCGCCGATTCGCGCAGCGCTTGCGCGGATGTGGCCTCGCGGTCGCCGGGCACAAGTGCGACCTCGGCGCCGTAGGCGCGGGCCTGGAGGACCTTGGCGGGGGACGTGCCCTCGGGGGCGAGGATGCGGGCCTTGATGCCCGCGGCCGCGCTGTAGGCGGCCACCGACGAGCCGCCGTTGCCGGAGCTGTCCTCGATCACGCTGGTCACGCCCGCCTGCGCCAGTGCGGACATCATCACGGTCGTGCCGCGGTCCTTGAAGCTGCCGGTGGGGCTGAACCACTCCAGCTTGAAGCGGACGGGCGTGCCGTGCCAGTCGCGGTCGAGCAGCGGCGTGCAGCCCTCGCCGAGGGAGACCGGGCTGGTCAGGTCGCCGGGGAGCGCGGCCCGGTAGCGCCACAGCGAGCGCGTTCCGGTCTCGATGTCGGCCGGGGCGAGGCCGGGCGACGGGGCCACCGTCAGAGGTGCCCCGTCGTCCCCGCTCCAGCGCAGCGGGTCGAGCGGGTAGGTCCGGCCGGACCGCGCGTCGAGGTACATGGCCACCCTTCGTCTGGACGTTTGGTCCAAGTGTAGACGAAGGGTCTAGATGGTCAGAGGTTGATGCCGCCCGAGACCTCCACCCGCTGACCGGTGATCCACCTGCTGTCGTCCGACAGCAGCCACGCGACGACGCCGCCGATGTCGTCGGCCAGACCGACGCGGCCCAGCGCGGACTGCGACGAGAGGGCCGCGTTGAGGTCGGCGTTGTCGCGCACGACACCGCCGCCGAAGTCGGTCGCGATCGGTCCCGGCGCGATCGTGTTCACGGTGATGCCGCGCGAGCCCAGTTCCTTGGCCAGGTAGCGGGTCAGCACCTCGACCGCGCCCTTCATGGACGCGTAGGCGACGTAGCCGGGCGTGGTGAACCGGGCGAGGCCGGTCGACACGTTCAGGATGCGCCCGCCGTCGGCGATGACCGGCAGGAGGTCCTGCGTGAGGAAGAAGACGCCCTTGAACTGGATGTTCATCAGCTCGTCGAACGCCTCCTCCGTGGTGTCGGCGAACGACAGGTGGTGCGCGATGCCCCCGTTGTTGACCAGGTGGTCGAAGGTGTCGCGGTCCCAGGTCTCCTTCAGGGTCCGGCGGACCTCGTCGACGAACCCGGCGCGCTCGGTCACGTCCAGCCGCAGCGCCACGGCCGTGCGACCGAGCGCGGCGATCTCGGCCACGACCGCGTCGGCCTCGGCGGCGTTGGAGCGGTAGGTGATGATCGAGTCGACCCCGTGGCGCGCCAGTGCGAGGGCGGCGTCGCGGCCGAGACCCCGGTTGCCCCCGGTGACGATGGCGATCTTCATGGTGGTTCCTTCCCGTGGAGTGCTTGCGTCCACGAGAGTCGTCGCTTTTCGCGACCGCGTTCACCGCCCGGTTATCCCCTGATCGGCGATCCGTGGCTACGGGCGTACGCGGCGGGCGTGACGCCCTTCCAGCGCTTGAACGCGTGGATGAAGCTCGACGCCTCCGCGTAGCCCAGGCGCAGCGCCACGTCCTCGACCGCCAGCGTGGTCAGCAACTCCTGGGCCAGCGCCTCGCGCACCTCGTCCAGCAGCTCCTGGTAGCTCGTGCCGCACTCGGCGAGCCTGCGCCGCAACGTCCTGGTGCTGATCGCCAGCTCGCGGGCCACCTGCTCCATCCCGATGGCGATCGAGCCCGGTCGGGTGAGCAGGTCGCGGACCTCGTGGGCGATCCCGACCCGCGCGCGGCGGCGGGCCACCAGGTCGCGGCACTGCGCCTCGCACGCGGCCACGGTGTGCGGATCGGCCTGCGGCAGCGGGCGGTGCAGGAAGGCGGCGTCGAAGTCCGCGGCCGTGACGGCCTGCCCGAACCGGGGCCGCAGGCCGAACACGCGCTCGTGCTCGGTGACGTCGGCCGGTTCCGGGAACGCGAAGTCGGCCGCCAGCAGCGGAACCCCGCCGGGGAGGAGTTCGCCGATGACCGTGTGGATGGCGGCCAGGTCCCGCTCCACCAGGAACCGCGCCACGGGCGTGGGCAGGGCCGAGTCGTCGAGTTCGATGCGGGCCCTGCCGTCCACCAGGGACGCTCGGGGGATGCTGAACGTGAAGCTGAGGTCCAGGAAGCGCAGCGCCACGTTCACCGCGTCCAGCACGGTCGGGCTGCTCATGAACGCGTAGCCGAGGATGCCGAACGTCGTGACGTGGTAGCGGCCGCCGAGCGCGGGACCGGCGTCGGGCATCAGTCCGGCCAGGGTCCGCACCACCCGCAGCTCCTGCACGGCCGCCACCTCGGCGGTCGGGTCGGTCAGGTCCGCGGGCGTGATCCCGCTGTCCACCAGCAGCGATTCGGCGTCGTGACCGTGCTCCACGCCGAACCGCACCAGTAACGCCACACCTGCCACGCTGCGCGGGAAGTCCCAGTGACCGATCACGGGCTCCGCGAGGGATTCCATGGCCGACATTGTGGATCGCCCGTCCGCTCCTGTCTTGGGCCGGACGTGTGCACCTCCCTACGGTCGGCGCTGTGGATCACACGCGTGTCGTCGTCATCGGCGCGGGCTTCTCCGGGATCGCCATGGCGATCGCGCTGCGCCGCTCCGGCTTCGCCGTGACCGTCCTCGAACGCGCGGACGACCTCGGCGGCGTTTGGCGCGACAACACGTATCCGGGAGCCGCGTGCGACGTGCCCTCGTCGCTCTACTCCTACTCGTTCGCCCCCAACCCCGGCTGGCCGCGGCGGTACGCCCAGCGGCCGGACATCCACGCCTACCTGCGCCGGGTCGCGGCCGAGGTGGTCGACCACGTCCGGTTCGGCGCCGAGGTCGTCGCGGCGTCGTTCGACGAGACCGTCGACCGGTGGCGGGTCGAGTTGGCGGGCGGCGAGGTCGTGGAGGCGGAGGTGCTGGTGTCGGCCGTCGGCCAGCTGTCCCGGCCGGTCGTGCCGGACCTGCCCGGCGCGCGGACGTTCCGCGGCCCGGCGTTCCACAGCGCGCGCTGGGAGCACGAGCACGACCTGGAGGACAAGCGGATCGCCGTGATCGGCACCGGGGCCAGCGCGGTCCAGTTCGTCCCGCACCTGCAACCCGGCGCCGCGCGGGTCACCGTGTTCCAGCGGACGGCGCCGCACGTCGTGCCGAAACCCGACCGCTGGTACCGCCCGTGGCACCGGCGGCTGTTCCACGCCGTGCCGGTCGCGCAACGGGTCGGGCGGGTCGGCACGTGGCTCGTCGGCGAACTGCTCACGGCCGCGCTGACCACCGCGCAACCGCTTGGCACCCTGGTGAACGGCCTGTTCCGGCTGCACTTGCGCCGCCAAGTGCCCGACCGTCGGCTGCGGGCGCGACTCGTGCCGACGCACCGGATCGGGTGCCAGCGGCTGCTGTTCTCCAACGAGTGGTTCCCCACGCTCGCGCAGCCCAACGTGGACGTGGTGACCGAGAAGATCGTCGCGGTCACGCCCACGGGCGTGCGCACCGCCGACGGCGTCGAGCACCCCGCCGACGTGATCGTCTACGGCACCGGGTTCGCGGCGACCGACTTCCTCGCGCCGATGCGGATCCGCGGTCGCGACGGGCGTGAGCTGGCCGACGAGTGGGCGGGCGGCGCGCGCGCCCACCTGGGCATCACGGTGCCGGGGTTCCCGAACTTCTTCCTGCTCTACGGGCCGAACACGAACCTCGGCGGCAACTCGGTGATCTCCATGATCGAGGGGCAGTGCGGGTACGTCCTGCGGCTGGTGCGCCACCTCGCGGCGAGCGGGGTGTCCACTGTGGAGGTCCGGCGCGAGGTCGCGGACCGGTTCGACGCCGAGACCCAGGACCGGCTGTCGCGCACGGTGTGGACCCGGTGTGCGAGCTGGTACCGCGACGCCACCGGGCGGATCACGACCAACTGGCCCGGCTCGGTGCGGGAGTACCGCCGCCGCACCGCGGTCGTGGACCACCGGGACTTCCACCACGGAGGCGCGCGATGACCGACTACGACGTGCTGGTGATCGGCTCGGGCTTCGGCGGCAGCGCGACCGCGTTGCGGCTGACCGAGAAGGGGTACCGGGTCGGCGTGCTGGAGGCGGGTCGGCGGTTCGCCGACGACGAGTTCGCGGCCAGTTCGTGGCACCTGCGCGACTACCTGTTCGCGCCCCGACTCGGCTGCCTCGGCATCCAGCGGATCGACCTGCTGCGCGACGTGCTGGTGCTCAGCGGCGCGGGCGTGGGCGGCGGGTCGCTGGTCTACGCGAACACCCTGTACGAGCCGCCGGAGCCGTTCTACCGCGACCCGCGGTGGAGCGGGATCACCGACTGGCGGGCCGAGCTCGCGCCCTGGTACGAGCAGGCGACGCGGATGCTCGGCGTCGCGGAGTACCCGCGGTCGACCCCGGCGGACGACGTGCTGCGCGAGGTCGCCGACGACCTGGGCGTGCGGCGGAACGCGGCGCGCGTGGGAGTTTTCCTCGGCACGCCAGGGAAGCGCGTGGCGGACCCGTACTTCGGCGGCGTCGGCCCGGAGCGCACGGGGTGCACGCACTGCGGCGAGTGCATGACCGGCTGCCGTCACGGGGCGAAGAACACGCTGGTGAAGAACTACCTGCACCTCGCCGAGACCGCTGGCGCGGTGGTGCACCCGTTGACCACGGCCGTCGACGTCCGGCCGATCCGGGGCGGCTACCGCGTCGACACGCGCGGCACCGGCGTGCTGCCCGGCGAGCGGCGGACGTTCACCGCGCGGCACGTCGTGTTCGCCGCGGCGGCGCTGGGGACGCAGAAGCTCTTGCACCGGTTGCGCGACCAGGGGAGTCTGCCCCGGCTGTCCGACCGGCTGGGGGTGTTGGCGCGCACCAACTCCGAAGCCGTCCTGGGCGTGCGGGCGCGGACCGACACCGCCGACTACTCCCGTGGTGTGGCGGTGACGTCGTCGATGCACCCCGACGAGCACACCCACGTCGAACCGGTCCGCTACGGCCGGGGCAGCAACCTCATGGGGCTGCTGATGACCGTGCTCGTGGACGCCGAGCCGGGCACGCCCCGGTGGCAGCTGGGCGCGCGGCAACTCCTGCGCCGCCGCCACGACCTGCGCCGACTCCTCGGACCCCGGCACTGGTCGGAGCAGACGGTGGCGCTGCTGGTCATGCAGAACCTGGACAACTCGCTCACCACCCGCACCCGCCCCGGCGTGTTCGGCAGGCGGCTGACCAGTTCGCCGGGGGAGGGCGACCCGATCCCGACGTGGATCCCGGCCGGTCACGACGTGGCCCGCCGGGTCGCGGCGAAGATCGACGGCATCCCCGGCGGCGCGTGGACCGACCTGGCCGACATCCCGATGACCGGCCATTTCATCGGCGGGTGCGTCATCGGCGCGACGGCGGCGACCGGGGTCGTCGACCCGTACCACCGGGTGCACGGCTACGAGGGCCTGCACGTGATCGACGGGTCCACGATCCCGGCCAACCCCGGCGTGAACCCGTCGCTCACCATCACCGCGCTCGCCGAGCGGGCCGCGTCGCTGTGGCCCAACCTCGGCGACCCCGACCCCCGCCCGCCGCTGGGGGCCGCCTACGTCCGGGTCGCGCCCGTCGCGCCCCGACGACCGGTGGTCCCGGACACCGCCCCCGGCGCTCTGCGCCTGGTGAAGTGAGGACGTGCCCGTGGACCACCCCTTCGTGCCCTGTGGACCGCAGGGGTATGGCTGCGTGTCGTTGTGGATGGCCTCTGTCGGCGACTTGCCTCGGCCGGTCACCGCTCTGGGCGCTTTGCGCCTGGTGAAGTGAGGAGGTGCTCGTGGACTACCCGCCCGCGCCCTGGGACCTGCACGGGCACGGCTGCCTGTCGCTGTGGACGGCCCGTGTCGGAGACCTGCCGGGTTTGCCCGCCGGGGTGCGGCCGGTCACCGCGTTCGGCCGCGCGCTGGTGACGACGGCGTTCGTCGATTACCTGCCCGGCAGCCTGCTCCCGTACCGCGAACTGCTCACCGCGGTCCTCGTGCGCCGCGGCCTCCGGTTCGGGCTGTCGATCACGCACATCTGGGTCGACAGCCCCGCCTCGCGGGCGGGTGGACGCGCGTTGTGGGGCGTGCCCAAGGAGTTGGCCGAGCTGACGATCGTGCCCGCTCCCGCCTTCGCCGCCACGGCGACCGGCATCGCCGAGGCGCGGCACACCTCGTACGGGCGAGGTGTGCCGCTGCCCGTCGCGGGCTCGGTGTTCCAGACCCGTGGCGGAGCGCTCGCCCGCACACCGGTGCGGGCGAGCGGTCGGGTGCGGTTCGCCGCCGTGCGGTGGCGGATCGCACCCGACGGGCCGCTGGCCTGGCTGCGCGGCCGGACGCCGTTCCTCGGGCTGTCGGTGGTGTCGTTCCGGATGCGCTTCGGCTAGCCCTTCCCGCACACCTTCCCGTCGACCCGGAACGTCGTCGGATCGGCGTCGGACGCGGACGACGTGGCCACGAACCCGAGGTAGGTCGACGTGCCCGGCTTGACCGAGGTGTTCCACGGCAGGTGGGTCGCCGTGACGCTCGCGCCGTCCTGCCGCCAGTCCGCCGACCAGCCGTTGGCGATCTTCTGACCGCCGGGGAAGTCGAAGCCCAACGTCCAGCCCTGCCAGGCCTTCGCGCCGGTGTTGGTCACCTTGACGGTCGCGACCTGGCCGGACGGCCACTTCGCCACCTGGTAGTCGACGGAGCACCCGGCCTTGCCGTCGGACTTCTCCGCGGCCCAGTTCGCCACCCACGCGAGAGCGGAGTTCCAGTTGACCGTGACCTCGTTGAGCGAATACGCCTCGATGTGGTCGACGAAGCACTTCTGCGGCTTGCAGCCCTGGAGCAGCCGGGCCGCGACCGGGTCCTGCAAGCCGCTGTTCGGGCCGCCGGACAGCACGCCGGGCGGCGCGATGGGCAGCGACGGGTCGAGCTGGTTGGCCCAGAACCGGTGGTGGACGTTGCGCACCGGCTGGTCGCCGTAGCCGCTGACGTAGGAGTAGCCCGTCGGGTTGCGGCCCAGCAGGTAGTTCATCGTCTCGTACACGCCCGCGCGGTACTTGGCGTCGCCGGTGAAGTCTGCCGCCAGCGCCAGCACCATCGCGTTGTTGGCCACCAGACCGTTCGAGCCCCAGTCGTAGGAGCCGTCGGCGTTCCGGTAGGGAGCCGGGTAGCCCTGGGTCGCCATCTGGGCGAGGTGGGCGTCGGCGGTCGTGGCGAACGCCTGGCGGATCGCCGCGACGTCCGCGTGCGGCAGGCCGTTGGGCACCACGGCGAGCGTCACGTCACCGAGCGGGCCGGTCGACGCCCAGTCGAAGCCCCGCGTGGTGAGGCTGGTGCCCTTGTACAGCGGGGAACCCGTGACGTCGGCGCGGTAGGCGTCGCCGCCGGTGGTCGTGAACAGCTCGGCCGCGGCCCAGTAGAACTCGTCGGTGACTGTGCCGTCGGAGTACGTCCCGCCGCCGGTGCCGTCGTTGGGGTCGGCGAGCACGTTCGGGTTCGCCTTCGCCGCCGTGTAGGCCTTTTCGGCCGCCAGCAGGGCTTTCGCGGAGAACGCGGGGTCGATCGTCTTCCAGATCCGGGCGGCCTGGGCGGCCACGGCGGCGGTGTTCAGCGTCGCCGCCGTGCTCACCGCGGACAGCCTGCGCGGCTGCGGGTCCTGGTTAGGCAACGTCGGCAGGCCGGTCCAGTTCGCGTCGTGGACCTTGTGGTGCACCATGCCGCTCGGAGCCTGCATCTTCAGCAGGAACTCGACCTCCCAGCGGGCCTCGTCGAGGATGTCCGGCACGCCGTTCGCCCGCTCCGGGATGGCCAACGTGCCGTCGCCCAACGCGCTGGCGTCGCCGAGCGCGATGGCCCGCTCGTAGGTGTCCAGCACCTGCCACGCCGAGATGCCGCCGTTGACGACGTACTTGCCGTGGTCGCCCGCGTCGTACCAGCCGCCGCGCACGTCGAGGGTGTAACCGCAGTTCAGGTCGGCCCGGCAGGGGACGTTGTCGTCGCCCTGGTTCGGCGCGACGTTCAGGTGGCCCGCCGCGCGGGCGTAGGTGTCGCCGACGTACGCCGCCTCGATCGGGGTGCCGCTGCGCTGGTGGTAGAAGAACGCCAGCGAGTCGCGGCGCAGGGCGTTGAACGGGGCGGCGGTGATGTCGAACGGGAAGCTCACGTCGTCGCCGACGGCCAGCGTGTAGCCGGTGCCCGCGGTGTCGAACGACGAGAAGTCGATCAGGTGCACCGGGTCGCCCGAGGCCGCGTCGACCCCCTTCGGTGTGCTCTGCCCGGTGGCCACGGCGGTGCCCGCGGCGTCGCGCACGGTCCAGGCCTGGGGCGTGGTGGCGTCGCTGACGAGCGTGGCGTGCTTGGGCAGACCGGGCAGGTACGCGACCTGGTTGACCTGGATCTTCTTGGTCGGCGTCCCCGGCGTGCCGCCAGGCGGCACGACCCCGCCGATCAGCGACACGTTGTCGACGCAGATCGTGTTGTCGAACGACTGGCCGCCGAGGTGGAACGCCACCTGCCCGCTGCCCGCGTCGGGGAAGTCGAGCGACGAGGTGAAGGTGAACGTGAACCGCTGCTTGGCGGTGGTGACGTCGAAGTCCGCCTTGGCGTTCTGCCGGTAGGGGGCGACACCCTCACCGGACACGGCCGAGATCCGCTGCGCCGTGGTGGCATGCGCGTCGAACGCGAACGTGTAGCGCTGACCTGCCTCGGACGGCACGCCGTTCTGCCCGATCAGGGCGTCCCAGGGGTTCGCGGTGCCGCCCGTGACGGCGGTGCAGAACTCGCCGTCCACGACCCGGCCGGAGGTGCCCGCGCCGGTCCACCAGGGGTCGGAGGTACCGCTGGAGAAAGCGCCGTTGACGATCCGCTCGTAGTCCGCCGCTGACGCTTGATATCCGGTCGCCCCTGTCACTACCAGGGCTAACGCGATCGTGGCCGCCGTTGTGGCGCGATGCCATCGGGGTGTCATGGGTGATCTCCTCGAGCCTCGGCACGCGTGCAGGGGTGCCGTGCCGTCCGCTCTGACGGCCACGCCCCGGCGTTCTGGGAGCGCTCCCAGAAACATAGGGGCAGGTTCGCGGTCTGTACAGAGCCGAGTCGGGTCAGCCCTCCACGCGGGCCTGGTGCACCCGGAGCGCGGCGGTCGTCAGCCCGAGCAGGGGAGCGTCGACCCCGACCTGCTTCGCCACCGCGACCAGATCACCGAACAGCTGCTCGACCTCCGTGCTCCGACCGGACACCAGGTCGCGGTACAGCGACGACGTCAACGGCGACCCCGGCGTCGTCACCGTGGCCTTGATGAACCCCAACTGCTGCTCCGGCACCGGATGCCCCGCAGCTGCCACGATCGCCGCCGTCTCACCCACCACGGCCTCCGCGAACGCCGCACCACCCGGCACGGCGACGACCTCACCGACCGACCCGCGCAACAGGCACGTCACCGCCCCGATCGCCGTGATGAACGCCCACTTCGTCCACATGTCGCCGACGATGTCGTCGAGCAGCACCGCGTCGAACCCCACGTCGGTGAGCACCCGCTCCACCTCGGCGAGCTTCGCGGGCGGCGGACTCGTGCGAGCGCCGTAGTTCAACAGGTGCGGCCCACCGATCCGGACGATGTCACCGACATCGTTCAACGTGGTAACGATCCGCGCGGTCCCACCCAACACCGCGCCCTCCCCGAAGCGCTTCGCGAGCACATCGAGGTGTGCCATCCCGTTGAGCACCGGCAGGATCAAGGTCTCCGGCCCCACCGCCGGGGCGAAGTCCTCAATGGCCCCGACGAGCGTCGTCGCCTTGACGGACAACAACACCAGGTCGTACGTCCCGGCGATTCCACCCGCCTCCACCAGCGTCGGCTCGACCGAGGTCTCACCCTCGGCCTCGACGATCCGCAACCCACGCTCCCGCAACACCCGAGCACGCCCAGGCCGAACGAGAAACGTAACGTCACGACCCGCCAAAGCAAGCCGAGCACCGAAATAACCACCGGTCGCGCCCGCACCGACAACGAGGATCCTCATGCCAGCCGACGGTAGGCGCGGTGATCGACACCAGCAACCCCGATCCGCGCTCTGAGAAGCCCCTCCCCACCACCCACACCGCGTGGCTTGCCAGCTCCACGCGCATCATCGGCTGAGTCACCTCGGCGGGCAGTCGCCACCCTGGACGAGACCCCCTTGACCCGACCTGGTTGGCGACGGCAGTCGTCAGCCAGGCGAGCAACAGCCCGAGGCCGATCGGCACGGGAACAGCCCGAGGCGGATCGGCACGGCCGAGCCAGCATGGGCCGAGCCAGCACAGGCCAAGCCAGCACGCGTGGAGTCGGTCTGGCCGAGTCCGTCTGGCCGAGTCGGCACGGGTGGAGTCGGTCTGGCCGAGTTGGCATGGGTGGAGTCGGTCGAGCCGAGTCCGTCGGGTGGGGTTGGTCGGGTAGAGGTCGCGGGTGATCGGCCTCCGCTGAAGTCCGGAGGTGTCTGGTCCGGCGAGATCCCTACCGCTGTTCTTCGGCTTCGGCGCTTGGCCGTCCCACCGTCGGGGGCCTGTGGAGCGGTGGATGCTCGAGCCCCCTGGCCACGAGCATCCACCGCAGTTCTTGACGCTGTCCCACGAGGGCTGGTCAGCGTGAGTGGGCCACAGTCCTTCGCCAGGACGGGATGGCGGCTCCGTCCACTTCGGACGGCGCGACCTGTCAGGTGTCTGATGGTCACCCCCGATCCCGGTTGGTCAGCTGGGACAGATCCAGCTTGCCCTCAGCCACTCGCCCCGCGATCAGCCCCATCGCGCCGAACGCGAGCACGATGAGAAAAGCGCTGAACCCGCCGAACGCCGCGGCGAAGCCGAGCGCGATGCCGGACAGCAGTCCGAGTGCGGTGGCAGTCATCTGGTCGTGTCTCCAGTGGAATTCGAGGTCTGGTGGGCCTGCTTCGCCGGACATGAGCGGCTTTGGGAGTCGTTATCGGCTGGGGGCCGCCAGCCGAGTTGGCTCACGCTGGTCGGGTGAGGGCCATTCCGCTGGATGCGGACGGCGCAACGCGGAGTCGGTTCCCGCTGGGCGACGGGCGGCTTTGGATGAAGCCGGTCGTGCTGGTTAGCGGGTGTGCTGGTGAAGGGGTTGTGTTGGTGTTGGCGGGCGTTGTGGTGTGGGTGGAGCACGGTGGTTGTGGATTCGCCCGCCGCCAGTGGGTTGGGCGGCACCTGTGCCGCTGGGTGAGTGCGGCGCTGGTGGGCAGGACCTGCTGGCCGGGGCGTTGGCCAGGACCGGTGTTATCGGGTGGGGTCGGTGTTACTGGACGCGGGCGGGCTCGGGTGGGGTGGTGTCGTCGTCGCCGGGGATGTTGACGTCCACGACGGTGATGTTGACCTCGACGACCTCGAGGCCGGTCATGCGCTCGATCGACGTGATCACGTTGCGGCGCACCGAGCGAGCCAAGTCGGCGATGGGGACGCCGTACTCGACCAGCAGTTGCAGGTCGATGGCGGCCTGCTTCTCGCCGACCTCGACGGACACACCCTGGCCCGCGCTGGCGGACGCGCCGGGAATGCGTTCGCGGATCGCGCCGAACGCGCGGGACGTGCCGGTGCCGAGTGCGTGGACACCGTTGATCTCACGCGCCGCGAGGCCCGCGATCTTCTGCACGACCGTGTCGGCGATCGTCGTGGAACCGTGCTCCGTGACGAGGTTGCCGTTCGTCGTGGCGACTGCGGTCTTCGGTTCGGTGGTGGCGGTCGAGGTGGTCATCGTCGCGCTCCTTGGGGTTGATTTCGGTTCTGGTGGTAGGACACGGCGGGGCGGTGGATCGTCACGTCCCCGATCGTGTGGTTCGGGTCTCGTTTCGCAACGCTCCGGCGTCGAGGTCCGTCACCACGATGCGGAGCAGGGCATTCGCGAACGGGGTGTGGCGCAGCACCTCGCGCAGCGCGTGGGTCGCCTCGGCCAGCAACGGCGGCAGGGGCAGCGCGGTCGCGACCACGCGCACCTCCACGACCTCCGCACCGAGGTCGAGTGCGAGCGTGTCCCAGTCCCAGGGCACCCACGGGACGGTGGGTTTCACCGGCGGCGTGGCGGGTCGCAGGCCGGGGACCCCGCGCAGCGCGGCGAGCAGCTTCTCCGCCACCTCGGTCGACGTCATCACGACAGCTCGATGTCCAGGACGCACACCGTCACCGCCGCGACCGGGAGCCCGGTGGCGGCGGTGACGGCGCGGGTGACCGCTCGTTGCACGGCCCGCGCCACGGCGGCCGCTTGGTCGTGTGCCGAGGTCACGATGTCGATCTCCATTCGCACGTCCCCGTCCATCCGCACCCGGACACCCTCGGTGGGCGCCGGGTCGAGCCCCTTGAGCCGTTGCCTGGCGGCGCGCGCCACCGAACCGACCAGACCGGTGACGCCGGGCTCCACGCGCACCACTCCGACGACCCGGCTCGCCGCGTGCGCGGCCACGGCGGCCACGACCGGTTTCGTGATCACGTGCTCCGCTGTCATGTCGCCCGTTCCCTCAGAGGTCGTACAAATCTTCGACGGTGATGTCCAAGCGGTTCACGCGCACGCCGACGCGCGCGGAGGCCGCCGCTGTCACCCGATCGCGCACCACGTCCACCACCCCGACGGTGAACTTCCCGTACTCCACCGCGATCCTCATCGACACGAAGACCACGTCCAGGTGGGCGACCACCTCGCAGTGCCGGGCGCGGACACCGATGACGCTGTCGGCGGCGAACCGCAGCACCGCCGCGATGGCCCGTTCGCTCACCTGGACGGGACCGGTGTCGTCGTTCGACAGCGCGAGCATCGCGCCGCGCCCCATGTCGGCGCGGACCGCGGACATGATCCGCCCGAAGAGCGCGTGCGACGGCTGCTCGGTGTCGTTCGCCATCTCCTCGGTGGCCGCGCGCAGAGCGCGGAGGCTCTCGCGGGCACCCAGGCAGTGCGGGCACTCCAGTTCGTGCGCGTCGATCTCGTCGAGCCGGTCCCAGACCGCCTCGACGTCACGGCCGCAGGGCAGCAGGTAGCTCTCGTCGGTGTCGTTCATCGCCATGGCGCCATCACCTCCGCCAGTTGCACTCTTGCTCGCGCGATCCGGCCGCGGACCACCGTCACCGAGCAGCCGATGGTCTTCGCGATCTCGTCGTAGGACAGACCGTCCACTTCGCGCAGCAGCCAGCACGCCCGTTGCTCCTTCGTCAGCGTCGGCAGTGCTCTCTCGAGCGCGGCCATCTGCTCGCTGACCTCGATCGACCGCTCCGGGAGGCCGCCGGTCGCCTCGTGCTCCTCCGGTTCCACCTCCGCCTGCGGTTTGCGAGTGCGGATCACGTTGAGGCAGCGGTTCGTGGTCGTCCGGTACAGCCACGACACGAACGCCGCTCCTTCCTGGAGTTGCTCGAGTTTCCGCCACGCGGCGAGGAAGACCTCCTGCACCACGTCCTCGGCGTCAGCCCGGTTCGCGAGCATCCGCGCGGCGAACCGGTACATCTGCCCTTGATAGCGGAGCACCAGCACCTCGTAGGCTCGCAAGTCGCCATCCCGCGCACGGGTCACGAGCGTGACGTCGTCCAACGGGTCGTCGACGACTTCGATCTGCGTCATCCCCGACCTCCGACTGCGCACGGCATCGGCGAGTTCTCCTTCCAACGGCTTCCGGTAGGACACGGCCGGAGCGGAAACGTCACGGCCTGGACCAGCATCGTCGACGGTGATCGTCGTCACCCGGTAGTCCCTCGATCGTGGACGTGACGAATGCGGCCGACGCTGTGTCCTATCCGCGAGACGGTCATCCACCGGAGGCCGCACGTCGAAGGAGAAGCGCGATGTCGTTGGGCGACAAGATCAGCAACAAGGCCGAGGAGCTCGGCGGCAAGGCGAAGGAGACCGCGGGTGACGTCACCGGCAACGAGGAGCTGAAGACGGAAGGTCAGGCGGACCAGGCGTCGGCGGGGCTGAAGAACGTCGTGGAGGACGTGAAGGACGCCGTCGGGGATGGCATCGAGAAGATCAAGAACGTCTTCTCCAAGTAGGACTTCCGGTCGGCAGGTCTGTCGGGGGCCTGCCGGCCGGATCCTGTCCTGAGAGGACGGTGGTGCGCGGGTGGGGGTGGGGTGTCGGTTGGTTGGGGTGTTTGGAGGGTGGTGGGAGGGGGTTGGTGGGGAGAGTGCGGGCGCTGCTCGGCTTGGGTGAGGGCTGAGGTGGGCGCGTTTGCGGTGGGGCTGCGGGCTTGGTGAGGCCGGGGCTTGGTGGAGTCGCAGGGTTGGTGAGGCCGAGAGGCTTGGTGGGCCGAGGGCTTGGTGAAGCCGGGCAGGTTGGTGGGCGCGTTTGAGGTGAGGCTGGGCTTGGTGAGGCCTGGGGCTTGGTGGAGTCGCGAGGTTGATGAGGCCGAGAGGCTTGGCGGGCCGAGGGCTTGGTGAAGCCGGGCAAGTTGGTGGGCGGGTTTGCGGTGGGGCCGAGGGCTTGGTGGGCCAAGCGGTTGGTTGAGTCGCCAGATCGCTGGGGCCGCGAGGTCGCTGGGGCCGAGCGGTTTGGTAGGGCCGCGCGGTTGGGTAAGGCCGAGCGGTTTTGTGAGGCCAAGGGTTCGGTGAGGCCGGGGGTTTTGTTGAGCCGCGAAGGTGATGAGGCCGGGCGGGCTTGGTGAGGCCGAGGGCTTGGTTGAGCCGAGCAGGTTGGTTAGGCCGCGCGGCATTATGGGGTCGTGGGGTTGGTGAGGCCAAGCGGTTGCCACGGACTAGAGCGTGGTGGGGCTGAATGACCTTATGAAGTCGAGGGGTTGGTGAGGGCGAAGGGCTCGGTGAGGGGGCTGTGGAAGTGGGTCTTCGTGGATGAGGGCTGGGAGTGGTTGGAGGGGTGGGTGGGGGTGGAGCACTCAGGTGTGTGGGTTGGGTAGTGGTGTGTCTCGCTGGGCGAGGCGGGCCGGTGTGAGCCTGGCCAGCGAGAGGGGCGGTGAGGTCTCCGAGGGAGGGGTGTGGGTTAGAGGGTGGTGTCTGGGGCGAAGTAGTCGCGTAGGTGGGCGATTTTGCCTTCGTGTAGGCGGTAGATCTGCACTAGTGGGACCGGTGGGGCGTTGGTGAAGGCGGCGTCCAACTCGACGATGAAGACGTCTGGGTCGGTTGTGGTGTGCAGGGTGAGTGTGGAGTTGGTGGGGTCTACCTGGCGGGTGGAGTGCTTGGCCAGGTTGTGGATGGTGGTGAAGCCGGCGTGGAGGGCGTTGTGGCCTTCCAGGCGGTGGGGGTAGGGGCCGTTTTGGTGGGCTAACGGGGCTTCGTAGATGCCGGTGGAGGTGTAGAGGGCGGTTTTGGCGTCTGCGTCGGCGAGCATGCCTGCGCGGATGTGCTGGTTGACGATGTCTTGAGGGGTCATGGATTGATCTAACCACATGGGCGTGCTTGACAGGTTAGGGATCGCGTGGTCGTATGAGCGTGGTATCTAACCGGATTGAGCGTCGTTAGGGGTTAGTCATGGTTTCGGTTCACCATCGGACCGCCGTTGTCGGTGGGCAGTCTGTCTTCTACCGGGAGGCTGGGCCTGGTGATGGGCCGGTGGTGGTGCTGTTGCACGGGTTTCCGGCCAGTTCGCACATGTTTCGTGAGTTGATCCCCTTGTTGGCTGATCGGTACCACGTGATCGCGCCGGATCTGGTGGGGTTCGGGCAGTCTGGGGCGCCAGTGGTCGAGGAGTTCGAGTACTCGTTTGACGCGCTTGCCGAGGTGGTGGACGGGTTGCTCGATCAGCTCGGGGTGGAGCGGGCCGCGTTGTACGTGCAGGACTACGGGGCACCTGTGGGGTGGCGGCTCGCGGTGCGGCGGCCGGAGCGGATCACGGCGATCGTGACGCAGAACGGGAACGCCTACGAGGAAGGGCTGGTGCCGGAGTTCTGGGCTCCTGTGCGGGCCTACTGGGCTGATCCGAGCCCCGAGACGGATGGGCCGGTGCGGGCGGCGTTGAGCCTGGACGCCATTCGGTGGCAGTACACGCACGGGGTGCCGGACGTGAGTCTGGTCAGTCCGGACTCGTGGACGCACGACCACGAGCGGGTGTCGCGGCCGGGGAACGACGAGGTGCAGATGCGGTTGTTCCTGGACTACCGGACGAACGTGGAGCTGTACCCGAAGTTCCACGAGTACTTCCGCACCAGTCAGGTTCCGCTGTTGGCGGTGTGGGGGCGCAATGACGAGATCTTCGGGCCGGAGGGGGCGCGGGCGTTCCTGCGGGACCTGCCCGAGGCGGAGGTGCACCTGGTGAACGGTGGGCACTTCCTGTTGGAGAGCCACCTGGACGTGGTCGCGGGGTACATGCGCGGGTTCTTGGGGCGGGTGTTGTGATCGGTCACCAGATCTCGTCGACCAAGGCGCGGGTGCGGCGGACCGTGTCGACGTCGAGGGGTGGGGGTGGGCCTGCCACGCCTAGGACGCCCAAGGCCATCTCGGCGTAGCGCAGGGCCAGGTCTTCCAAGGGGATGGGGCCGTCGGGGGTGTACCAGCGGGCGATGCCGCCGCACATCTCCAGCAGGGCCAGGCGGGCGACCCTCGGGGCGCGGACGTGGAAGACGCCGTCGGCGACGCCCGCGTCAATGGCGTCCTGCCACAGCGCCTCGTAGCGGTCGCGCAGCGCCACCACTGCCTTGCGGCGGGCCGGTGACAGGGAGCGCATCTCGTCGTCGACGACCCTGGTCTCCAGCCTGCGCATGGCGTGGGTGAGGACGTGCAACTCGACCAGGCCGATGATCCGGGTCAACGGGTCGGCGGTGGTGAGGCGCTCGCCCGCCTCGACCAGGCGGCCGAGGCTCTCGGTCATGATCGAGACGAGCAGGTCCTCCTTGGTGCCCATGTAGTGGTAGAGCGTCGCGGACGACAGGCCCGCGCGTTCGGCCAGGTCGCGGATGCCGGTGCCGTGGAAGCCGCGTTCGGCGAACAACTCGATCGCGGCGTCCCGGACCCTCGTTCCGGTCGGACTCATCACGCACCTCTTGACCACTTCGGCGGACCCGACCTACGGTCACCATTAAACCCGATCGATCGATCGATCGGGGACCGGCTACGAGGAGCACCCGTGGTTGTCGAGTACGAGTGCCGCGACGGCGTGGCGCTGATCCACCTCAACCGGCCGGAGCGGCTGAACGCCGTCGTGCCCGCGCTGACGGACGGGCTGGTGGACGCGTTGACCCGCGCGGCGGCCGATGGTGCGGCCGTGGTGGTGCTCGCGGGGCGTGGGCGGGCGTTCTGCGCCGGGCACGACCTGAAGGAGCCCGAGCCGGTCGAGACCGTGCTGGAGACCCGCGCACGGCTGGAGCGGATCCAGGACGTCACGCGGCTGACCAGGCGGTTTCCCGGTGTGGTGATCGCGGCCGTCCACGGTTACGCGCTCGGAGCCGGGTGCGAGTTCGCGCTGGCGTGCGACCTGGTCGTCGCCGACGAGGGAGCGCAGTTCGGGTTTCCCGAGGTCAGCGTGGGACTGAGCGTGACGGGTGGGATCTCGCGCCTGCTGCCGCACCTGGTGGGGCTCGCGAAGGCGAAGGAGTTGCTGCTGCTCGGCGAGCGGGTGCCCGCCGTCGAGGCCGCGGCGATCGGGCTGATCAGCCGGGTCGCGCCCGCCGGTGAGCACGAGAAGGTCGCGCTGGACCTGGCGGCGCGGATTGCCGCGCGGCCGCGGGTGGCCGTGAGCCTGGCCAAGCGGGTGCTGGACCTGGGGTTGGACGCGACGCTCGAGGAGGCACTCGCGACCGAGGTGGACCACGCGCTGCTGACCAGCCTGTCCGGGGAAGGGGACGCACCGCGAGAGGAGTTCGGCCGTGGCTGACCTCGTCACCGCCGTCCGCCGGGCGGGGGAACTGTGGCCGGAGCGGGTCGCGTGGACGTTCGACCCCGGCGTCCGGCTGACCTTCGGCGACGTCGACCGGCTGACGGCCGGGTACGCGCAGGCGTTGCGGCTCAAAGGAATCGGGGCCGGGGACCGGGTCGCCGTGTGGCTGCGGAACCAGCCGGAGTTCCCGCTGGTGTGGCTCGCGCTGGCCCGGCTGGGCGCGGCGATGGTGCCGGTCAACGTGAAGTACCGCAGCGTGGACGCCGAGCACCTGCTGCGCGACTCGGCGGCGGTCGCGGTGGTGACGACCGAGGAGTTCCGGCCGTTGGCCGAGTCGCTGGCGGTGCCGGTGCTGCTCGTCGACGACCTGGCGCCCGTGGACGGGTTCGAGCAGGGGCCGGTCGATCCGGGGGCCGCGGTCAACATCCAGTACACGTCCGGGACCACGGGGTCGCCGAAGGGGTGCGTGCTGTCGCACCGGTACTGGACGACGCTGGGCAACAGCATGGTGGAGGAGTTCCCCCGGCTCGTCGCGGACGACGTGATGCTGACGGCGCAGCCGTTCCACTACATCGACCCGCAGTGGAACGTGGTGGCGGCGCTGCTGTCCGGCGCGGAACTGGTGGTGCTGGACGGGTTCCACCCGTCGTCGTTCTGGGACAAGGTCCGCGAGCACGACGTCACGTACTTCTACTGCCTCGGCGCGATGCCGACGTTGCTGCTGCGGATGCCCGAGTCGCCGCTCGACCGGTCGCACCGGGTGCGGGCCGTGCAAGCCTCGGCGATCCCGCCGTCGCTGCACGCCGTGCTGGAGGAACGCTGGGGCGTCGGGTGGTACGAGGCGTTCGGCATGACCGAGACCGGCGCGGACATCCGGGTCGGGGCCGAGGAGCACGACGAACTGGTGGGGTCGGGCTGCCTGGGACGGCCCGCGGCGCACCGCGAGGTCAAGGTCGTCAACGGTGAACTGCTGCTGCGCGGGCCGGGGATGATGGACGGCTACCTCGGGCTGCCCAGCGTGCTGCGCGACGGGTGGTTCCCGACCGGCGACCTGGCGCGGCTCGACGAGCAGGGGCGGGTGTACCACCTGGGGCGGATCAAGGACATGATCCGGCGCAGCGGGGAGAACATCGCGGCGCACGAGGTGGAAGAGGTGCTGCTGAGCCATCCCGCGGTGACGCTGGTGGCCGTGGTGGGGGTGCCGGACGAGATCCGCGGCGAAGAGGTGAAGGCGTTCGTCGTCGGCGACGTGAGCGCGGAGGAGCTGGCGGAGTACTGCGGGGAGCGGCTGGCGTCGTTCAAGGTGCCGCGGTACTGGGAGTTCCGCGAGAGCCTGCCGATGACGCCGTCGGAACGGGTCGCCAAGCAGCTGCTGGACCGGAGCGCGCCATGACGTTCTCCTGGGACAGCCCGGTGTTCTTCGACGAGCTGGACCTCAACGGGACGCTGCACAACTCGCGGTTCGCGGTGCACGTGGAACGCGCGCAGTCGGCGTTGTTCGAGGAGCTGGGCAAGGGGTGGGCGCGGTTCGGCGACCGTGATCCCGACCTGCACTACGTGGTGCGGGAGCTGCACGTGGAGTTCCTGGCCGCGGTGACCGCGCCGGGACCGCTGCGGGTGGAGTTGACGTTCGACCGGATCGGGACCACCAGCGCGGTGTACGGGTTCCGCTGCGGTGCCGAGGTGACGTACGCGAAGGGGTATCGGGTGATCGTGAAGACCGATCCGGCGACCGGCAAGCCGTCGCCGTGGAGCGACTGGTACCGCACGACTTTCGCGGAGCACCAGTCGTGATCGAGGCGGACCTGCTGCTCACCAACGCCGAGGTCGTCACCCTCGACGGGCCGAACGCGCGGTCGGTCGCGATCCTCGGCGACCGGATCGTGGCGCTGGAGGACGTGCCCGCGCGCGAGGTCGTGGACCTGGGCGGGGCCGTGGTCGTGCCGGGGTTCCACGACGCGCACAACCACATGGCGTGGTTCGGGCTCACACTGTCCGAAGTGGACCTCCGGGTCGCGGACCTGGACGAGCTGTACCGGGCCGTGGGAGAGAAGGCGCGGACCGTCGAGCCGGGCGAGTGGGTCGTCGGGGCCGGGTACGACCAGAACAAGATCGGCGGCCACCCCACGCGCGCCGAGCTGGACCGGGTCGCGCCGGGGCGGAAGGTGTGGCTGAAGCACACGTCCGGGCACATGTGCGTGGTGAACACGCCGGTGCTGGAAGCGCTGGGGATCACCAAAGGTCCGGTGGAGGTCGTCGGCGGTGTCGTCGACACGGAGACCGGGCTGTTGCAGGAGCAGGCGCAACAGCTGGTGAACTC
Source organism: Umezawaea sp. NPDC059074 (assembly GCF_042738955.1). Taxonomy (NCBI): domain Bacteria; kingdom Bacillati; phylum Actinomycetota; class Actinomycetes; order Pseudonocardiales; family Pseudonocardiaceae; genus Umezawaea; species Umezawaea sp. NPDC059074. Next base: position 29,477 of record NZ_JBHYHC010000061.1, on the reverse strand, counting down.
GCTGGTGCTGCCGTACCCCGTGGCCACGCTGGTCGACGCCATCGACCTCGCGGGCAGGCAGTACCTCGCCGAGGGCATCACCAGCTGCACGGAAGCCGGGATCGGCGGCGGCTGGATCGGGAAGTCGCCGGTCGAGGTCGCCGCGTACCAGGCCGCGCGGGACCAGGGGCGGCTGCACGTCCGGGTCGAGCTGATGGTGGCCGTGGACGCGCTGCGGTCGCTGTCCGCGCACGCCGACGACGGGCTGTCGTTGGGGCTGGACCTGGGGATCCGCAGCGGGTTCGGGGACGACTGGCTGCGGATCGGGCCGGTCAAGGTGTTCTCCGACGGGTCGCTGATCGGGCACACGTCGGCCATGTGCCAGGACTTCGCGGACACGCCCGGCGAACGCGGCTACCTGCAAGGGGACGCCGCGGAGTTGGCGGCGACGATCGTCGAGGCGCACCGGTCCGGGTGGCGGGTGGCCACGCACGCGATCGGCGACGCGGCCATCGATCTCGTGCTGGACGCCTACGAGTCCGCGGCCCGCGACTTCCCCCGCGCGGGGACGCGGCACCGGATCGAGCACTTCGGCGTCGCACGGGCCGACCAGGTGGCACGGGCGGTCGCGCTGGGCGTGGTCCCGGTGCCGCAGGGCCGGTTCGTCAACGAGATCGGCGACGGCATGATCCGCGCGCTGGGGCCGGAGAGGGTGAAGTGGGCCTACCGGCAGCGGTCGCTGCTGGACGCCGGGCTGGTCGTGCCGGGGAGTTCGGACCGGCCGGTGGTGCGCGGGGCCCCGCTGCTGGGGATGCACGACATGGTGAACCAGGTGACGTCGTCCGGGGCCTCCTTCAACCCCGACGAGGCGATCAACGGGCTGGAGGCGTTGCGGGCCTTCACCTACGGCTCCGCGTACGCGTCGTGCCAGGAGGCGGTGAAGGGGACGATCACGCCGGGCAAGCTCGCCGACCTCGTGGTGCTGTCGGACAACCCGGCGACCGTGGATCCGGGGCGGATCAAGGACATCGCGGTGCTGCGGACGATGGTCGGAGGGGTGTTCCGGTGAAGCTGGTCGACGCGGGGTCGTTGGGGGCGGCCGATCTCGAGGTGGTGCGCGGGATCTACGAGGACGGGTTCGCGCCGCACCTGCGCGCGGACTTCGCCGGGCTGCTGGAGGACCGGGCGTTCGCGCTGGTCGACGACGTGCCGATCGGGTTCGCTGTCCTGCGGCCGTTGGCGGACACCGGATGGGTGTTCCTGCGGTACTTCGTGGCGGGCAGTCGTGGCCGCGGGGTCGGGTCGCTGCTGTGGTCGCACGTGACCCGCGCGATGGGCGAGGCCGGGTTCACGCGGATGGTCCACGACGTGGAGGACCCGGACGAGAGCGGTGTGGACGCCGACGAGGTCGTGGTCCGGAACCGGCGGATCGCGTTCTACGAGCGCAACGGGGCGTTGCTGCTGCCGGTGGCCGACTACCTGCCGCCGCACGGCGACGAGGAGCCGCACCCGCTGCGGCTGATGGCCGTGGACCTGGACCGGTCGCCGACCCCGCCGATCACGGGTGAAGGCCTGCGGGCGGTCGTGGAGGCCGTGTACGAGCACCGGTACGGGCTGGCCGCCGATCATCCGGCCGTTCGGCGGACGCTGGTTGCGAGCAGGCTCGGATAGTCGAAAGTTTCGAGTGTCAGGACCAAGCTGGATCGTTCTTGGTGCTGATGATCGCCATATGAGACCGGGAAAGTGGAGCAACCCGGCGCGGTGCCGTTGACATGTTTCGATAACGTACTCGAAACTTTTGAGCGCCTGCCGCCACCTCCATGATCCCGGAAGGAGGGCCCTGGTGATCACCAACTCGGGCCGCTCGAGGACCCGGTCGGCCGTCGCCCTGCTCGCGATGGCCGCCATCACGGTCGCTGGAGCTGTCACGGTGGCCGCGAGGACCACACCGGCGCGGGCGTCCGTCATCAGCATCGCCGCCGTCGAGGACGAGGGCGCGGACTGCCCCGTCACCCTGCCCGGCTCCACCCCCTCCAACGCCAAGCTCCCCGACCCCTTCACCAGGATCAACGGCTCGCGCCTCACGGCGAAGTCCGACTGGCGGTGCAGGCGCGCGGAGATCCGGGAACTCGCCGAGAAGACCGTCTACGGCGAGAAGCCCGGCAAGCCCACGACCGTCACCGGCACCGTGTCCAGCACGAACATCACGGTGAACTCCTCGTTCAACGGCAAGAGCTCCAGCTTCTCGGCGAAGGTCGAACTGCCCAGCGGCACCGGTCCGTTCCCGGCGGTGGTCGTCCTCGGCGGGTTCGGCGCGGACACGGCCACCATCAAGGCCTCGGGCGCGGCGGTGATCAACTACGACCCGTACGCCGTGGGCAAGGAGGGCACGCCCCGCAACAACAAGCAGGGCGCGTTCTACAGCCTCTACGGCGCGACCAGCACGACCGGTCTGCTCGCGGCGTGGTCGTGGGGTGTGAGCAGGCTGATCGACGTCATCGAACTGTCCGGCGGCACCGTCCTGAAGGCGGACGCCGTCGGTGTCACGGGGTGTTCGCGGTTCGGGAAGGGCGCGTTCGTGATCGGCGCGTTCGACCAGCGGATCGCGTTGACCATGCCGATCGAGTCCGGCAGCGCGGGCGCTCCGATCTTCCGCGGCATCCCCGGCGAGGGAGCGCAGAGCCTGAGCAGCGCCTACGGCGAGCAGCCGTGGCTGGGGGACGCGTTCGGGTCGTTCACGGGCAACCCGAACGGGCTGCCGGTGGACACCCACGAGATCGTCGCGATGGTCGCTCCACGGGGGTTGTTCATCATGGACAACCCGCACATCGCCAACCTCGGGCCGCGGTCGGCGAGCGTGGCCGCGCTGGGTGGCGCGGAGGTCTACAAGGCGTTGGGCGCGGGCGACAACATCACCTACTGGTCCGACGTCCAGGACGGCAACCACTGCGCCAACCGTCCGGAGTGGCGGACGCCGTTGCAGCAGAACATCCAGAAGTTCCTGCTCAAGACCGGCAACGCGCCCGGCTCGATCAGGATCTCCAGCAAGGCGGCGGGCACCCTGGCGCAGTGGCGGGACTGGACCACCCCGACGCTGTCCGACGGACCCGGTGACCCCACCACCACGACGACTACCACCACCACGACCACGACCACCCCGCCGCCGAACCCCGGTGGCGGCTGCTCGGCGTCGGTCTCGCTGAACCAGTGGAACGGCGGGTTCGTCGCCACGGTCAAGGTCACGGCGGGGGCGTCCGCGATCACCGGGTGGACGGTCGCCGCGACCCTGCCGTCCGGCGCGACCATCACCAACGCCTGGAACGCCGACCGCAGTGGCAACAGCGGCGACGTGCGGTTCACCAACGTCGCCTTCAACGGCTCCCTCGGTGCTGGCCAGTCGACCGAGTTCGGCTACCAGAGCACCGGCACCGGGGGTGGGACGCTCCCGACCTGCTCCGCCAGGTAGGTCGCGCCACAGGGCGTCCCAGGGCCTGGTGCGGGGGTGTGCGAACCCCCGCGCCAGGCCGTCAGACCACGCCGGAGTCCTCTTGGCCGGTCGCGCGCAGCAGGTCGTCGCGGGCCCTGGCCACGCGGGAGCGGACGGTGCCGATCGGGCAGTCGCAGATGTCGGCCACCTCGGCGTAGGACAGGCCGAAGACCTGGGTGAGGACCAGCGCCTCCCGGCGTTCCGGGGCCAGGCCGTCGAGCATCACGTTCAGCTCGACCACGTCCTCGAAGCCCGTGCGGGGACCCCGGTGGACGGTCGCGTCGGCCGCCTCCAGGTAGTCCGTCGACCAGGCGATGGACGGCCGCGCCACGGCCGCGCGGATGTGGTCCACGACGGTCCGGCGGGCGATCGACAGCAGCCACGTGCGGGCGGAGGACCGGCCCTCGAAACCGGGCAGGCTGCGCAGCGCGCGGAGGTAGACCTCCTGCGTGAGGTCGTCCGCCGCGCCGACGTTCGCCAGGTGGGCGACCAGCCGCCAGACGTCGCGCTGGGTCGCGCGGACGAACCGCTCCAGCGCGTCGCGGTCGCCCGCGCCGGCGGCGAGGGCCCAGGCTGTGGTGGCGTCGTCGTCGCGTGGGGTGGGCACGTTCGGAGGCTAGCTCACCCGATCGGTGGGAACTTCCGCGCGGTTCTGGCCGACAATCTCCTCGTGGACTGCGACACCTGTCGGGAAGCTGTGTCGGCGCGGGCGGACGGCGAGGCCGAACCCGTGCCCGCGTCGGAGACGGACGCGCACCTCGCCACCTGCGCCGGGTGCCGGGAGTGGCAGGCGAGCCTCGGCGCGCTGACCCGTGCGCTGCGGGTGCGCCCGGCCGTGGACGTGCCGGACCTCGCGGCGTCGATCCTGGCCGCCGCGCCCGCCCACGTGCCGCCGTCGACCCGTGGTTGGACGGCCCGCGCCGTGCTGGCGGGGCTCGCGGTCGCCCAGCTCACGCTCGGCCTGGCGCAGGTGTTCGGCGTCGACTCGGGCCACGCCGGTCACGAGGGCGGCGCGACCCACCTGTTCAACGAGAGCACGGCGTGGAACCTGGCGCTGGGCCTGGGGATGTTCTGGACGGCCCTGCGCCCCGGCGCGACCACGGGGATGCTGCCGGTGATGGCGGCGTTCGTGGCGGTCCTGGTGCCGTTCTCGGCGCAGGACCTGGTCTCGGGGGCCGCGCCCGTCTCCCGCATCACCTCGCACGCGCTGCTGGTGCTGGGGCTGGTCGTGCTGCTGATCGTGCACCGCGACCGCTCGCCGGGCGACGGCACGCCCGCCGAGCGGGTGCCGCTCACCACCCCGACCGACCAGGGCGGCGCCGTCGCGGACGTGCCCGCGAAGCCGGAGCCCGGCGGCCGGTGGCGGCACCTGCGGCCGGTCAACCACAAGCGCGCGGCCTAGCGGAAGTTCCTCAGCCGGACGCTGTTGGACACCACGAACACCGACGACAGCGCCATCGCCGCCCCGGCCACGAACGGGTTGAGCAGGCCGAGCGCGGCCACGGGCAGGGCGGCCACGTTGTAGCCGAACGCCCACCCGAGGTTCTGCCGGATGGTGCGCAGCGTCCGCCGGGACAGCCGGATCGCGTCGGGCACGGTACCCAGGCTGTCCCGCACGAGGATCAGGTCCGCCGCCGCGAGCGCCACGTCGGTGCCCGTCCCGATGGCCATGCCCAGGTCGGCGGCGGCCAGCGCGGGGCCGTCGTTCACCCCGTCGCCCACCACCGCGACCCGGTGTCCGGCCTCCCGCAACGCCCTGACCAGCGCGACCTTGCCGTCCGGCAGCACACCCGCGTGCACCTCGTCGATGCCCACCAGCGCCGCCACGTGCCGCGCGGTCGTCTCGTTGTCGCCGGTGACGAGGATCGGCCGCAGCCCGAGCGCCCGCAGGTCGCGCACCGCGTCGGCCGCGCTCGGCTTCACGGCGTCGGACACCGCGATCAGCCCCTCCGCCCGGCCGTCCCACCCGACGACCACGACCGTGCGCCCCTGCCGCTCCCACGCCTGCCGGATGGCCTCCAGGTCCGGCGGCACGACGTCGAACAGCACCGGGCGGCCCACCGCGACCTCACTCCCCTCGACGACGCCCACCGCCCCCAGGCCGGGCACCGCGCGGAACCCGGTGACCTCGGGCAGGTCCCCCTCCACCGCGCCGGTCACGGCCGAGGCGATCGCGTGCTCCGACGCGGACTCGACGGCGGCCGCCAGGCGCAGCACGTCGCCGTGCACCTCCTCCACGGCCATCCGCCCGGTGGTCACGGTCCCGGTCTTGTCCAGCAGCACGATGTCCACCGATCGGGTGGCTTCCAAGGCACGCGGCCCGCGGATCAGGATTCCCGACTGCGCTCCACGCCCGGTCGCCACCAGCAGCGCGGTCGGCGTGGCCAGCCCCAGCGCGCACGGGCAGGCGATGATCAGCACCGCCAGCGCCGCGGCGAACGAGTCCTGCGCGGCGTGACCGGACAGCAGCCACGCGGCCAGCGTGACGCAGGCCAGCGCCAGCACGACCGGCACGAACACCGCCGAGACGCGGTCCGCCAGCCGTTGCGCGTCGGACTTGCCGGTCTGCGCGTCCTCCACGAGCTTCGCCATCCGGGCCAGGTGGGTGTCCGCGCCGACCCCGGTGGCCCGCACCACGAGCCTGCCGCCGAGCGAGATCGTGCCGCCGACGACCGCCGAGCCCGCGGTGACCTCCACCGGGACGGACTCGCCGGTCATCATGCTCGCGTCCACAGTGGACCAGCCCTCGTCCACCAGCCCGTCCGCCGCGATCCGCTCGCCGGGCCGCACCACGAACCGCTCGCCCACCCGCAGGTGCTCCACCGGCAGGCGGACCTCGCCGCCGGGCCGCAGGATCGCCACGTCCTTGGCCCCCAGCATCGACAACGCCCGCAGCGCCGCGCCCGCCGTCCGCTTCGCCCGCGCCTCGAAGTACCGCCCCGCCAGCAGGAACGTCGTCACGCCCGCCGCCGTCTCCAGGTAGATCCCGCGCCCGCCGCCGAACAGGCCGACCAGCGACCACCCGAACGCGGCCAGCACCCCCAGCGACACCAGCGTGTCCATCGAGGTCGCCCCGTGCCGCAGGTTCTTCGCCGCGGCCCGGTGGAACGGCCACGCCGCCCACGTCACGACCGGCAGCGCGAGCGCCAGGCACACCCACTGCCAGCCGGGGAACCGCGCCGCGGGCACCAGCGACACCGCCAGCGACAGGTCGCCGAGCGGGAACGTGAGCAGCACGGCCACGACCAGCCGTCGCCACAGCGCGCGGCTCGGGTCCCGTTCCGGCGCGTCGAGCACCGGCGACGCGGTGTAGCCCGCCGCGTCGACCGCGCTCACCAGCCGCGCCAGGTCCACATCGGACGGAGCGAGCACAGTCGCGCGTTCGGTGGCGTAGTTCACCACCGCGTGCACTCCGGGGAGCTTGGCGAGCTTGCGCTCGACCCGCGACGCGCAGGCTGCGCAGGTCATTCCCCCGATTGCCAACTCGACCTGCCGGTTCGTGCTTTCCTGGATGGTGTCCACGGTGATGCCCTCGTGCTCGCCGGTCGGGTCCACCACAGGTCGGGTACGGGCGCGGCGGAGTTCCCCGGAACTTCTGGCGCCGCCCGGCCGACCGGTGTGGGGGTAGGCCAGAACAGGAGAGCGGGAAAGCCGATGAGCAGCAAGAACGCCACGCGCAAGCGGGGCAGCAAGGCCGTGGCGCAGGCCAGGGGAGCAGGGGGAAACCGGGTCGCGATCATCGCCGGTGTGGTGGTCGTGCTGGTGCTCGCCGCCTTCGTCGTCGGTGGAGTGGTGCTGGCGAGCAAGAAGCAGGACACGGCCGTGCAGACCGGCGGGATCCCCGCCGTCACGGCGGGCGTGGCGGGCGTGCCCGTGGCGCTGGAGGAGCAGACCGGCACCGTCGTCGTCGGCAAGGACGACGCGAAGGCCACGATCGACGTGTACGAGGACTTCCTCTGCCCGATCTGCGGCACGTTCGAGAAGCAGAACGGCCCGTCCATCGAGCAGGCCGTGACCAGCGGGAAGCTGAAGGTGCGCTACCACGTGGTCAACCTGCTGGACTCGAAGTCGACGCCGCCGGGCTACTCGCTGCTGTCCGCGAACGCGGCGCTGTCGGTGGCGAAGAACACCCCGGAGAAGTTCGCCGACTTCCACGACAGCCTGTTCGGCGCGCAGCCCCGTGAAGGCGGCGCGGGGTACACGGCCGACCAGCTCGTGCAGCTGGGCAAGGACCTCGGCGTCGGCGGCAGCTACGAGCAGGACGTCCGCGGCGGCACGTACAACGCGACCGTGAAGGCGGCGTTCCAGAAGGCGGGGTCGGACCCGGCGCTCCAGCGCACGGAGTCGGGCCAGTCGTACTTCGGCACGCCGACCGTGGCGTCCGGCGGCCAGATCGTCAACACGGCCGACCCGGCCTGGCTGTCGAAGCTGACCGGCTGACCGCGGTGGGGACCCGCCGTCTCAGCGGCGGGTCTCCGCGAGGGTCGCGAGCATCGCGTTGTAGGCGGCCAGGTCGTCGTCCGAGTGCCGGTCGGACCGCCGGGCCTCGCGGTGGTCCGCGCGTGACCACTGCACCAGCAGGGCGATCACCACGACCAGCATCGGCACCTCCCCGGACGCCCACGCGATGCCGCCGCCGAGGTGCTGGTCGGCCAGCAGGTCCGGCACCCACGGCAGGTCCAGCGAGCGGTAGAAGTTCGCCCCGATCACGTCGTGGGTCGACAGCACGATGACGCCGAAGAAGGCGTGGAACGGCATGACCGCGAACAGCATCCCCAGCCTGCCCAGGTGCGGCAGCCTGCGCGGACCGGGGTCGACGCCGATCACCGTCCAGTAGAACAGGTAGCCCGTCAGCAGGAAGTGCGTGTTCATCAGGACGTGCGCCCAGTGCTGCGGCAGCGCCGCGCCGAACAGCGGCGACAGGTACAGGGCGTAGTACGAGCCGACGAACAGCGCGCACGCGACGGCGGGCGTCGTGAGCACCCGCGCCAGGCGGCAGTGCGGCAGCGCCGCCAGCCACTCGCGGGGACCGTGCTCGCCGGTCGGCACCGCCCGCAGGGCCAGCGTCACCGGGCCGCCGAGCACCAGCAGCACCGGCGCGAGCATGGTCAACGCCATGTGCGCCACCATGTGCACGCTGAACACGCCGGGCGCGTACCGGCCGACGGCCGACGACGTGGCGAGCAGCAGGACGGCGCAGCCGAGCAGCCACGCCGTGGTCCGGCCCGCCGGCCAGGCGTCGCCACGCCCGCGCAACGTCCGCACGCCGACGAGGTAGCCGACCGCCAGCACGAGCGCGGCCGTGCCGAGGACGAGGTCGAAGCGGACCGACCACGGGTCGAACGGCGTGGACAGGTCGTAGCCGATCAGCGAGTCCATCGCGGTCGCCGGGTGCGCGAAGAACTCCGGTGGCGGTTGGCGCACCAGGCCGACGGAGACGCCGACGCTCACCGCGAGCAAGGTCAGGTCGATGCCCGCGAGGTGGGCGGCGCGGGTGGCGCGGCGGCGCAGGACGATGCCGAGGAGACCCAGCGCGCCGAGCAACACCACCTTGACCAGCAACAACCGGCCGTACAGCGTGGTCGCGAGGTCGGCGGGCGCGACCAGCACCAGGCCCTGGACGATGCCGGACGCGGCGAGCACGCCCCAGCAGAGCGCGGCCACCACCCGGTACCGGCGGAGGGCGAGGTCGGGGCCGCGGCGGACGAGCAGCACGGTGAGCGTGCCGAGCCACACCGCCGAGGCCACGACGTGCGCCATGGCCGCGTTCGACGCCAGGTCGTGGCCCGCGCCCACCGACGCGTGCCCGGTCACGACCGGCGGGAGCAGCGCGAGCACCGCCGCGCCCAGCAGGGCGACGGTCGACGGCCAGGTGAGCGCGACCCGGCAGCCGACCGCGACCACCAGCGCCAGGACCGCCGTGACGGTCCACGCCTTCGGGGTGTCCAGCGCGGCGAACAGGCCGGTGTCCACTTCGGACAGCCGTTGGCCGGAGGCGTCCGCGATGTCCAGCGGCACCATCGCCGACGCCGCCGCGCACCACGCCGTGGCGGCACGTCCGGCGGCCCGGAGCGCCGCGTACCCGTCGACCGCCAGGACGCCGGACTCCTGCGGCACGGCCAGGAACGCGGCGAACACCAGCGCTCCCACGCACAGCGCGCCCGAGGCGTCCGCGACCAGCCGCACCAGCGCGACCGCGTAGCGGACGGCTGCTCCGGGGTCGCTGTCGCCGACGGCCGCGTGCCCGTCACCGCCGATCAGCGCGACCACCACGACGACCACCGCCGTCGCCGCGAACCAGCCGGAAGCCCTGAGCAGTCGATGCACGCCCACCGGTCGCGGGAACGCCCGCAGTGGTTCCGGGGTGTGACGACGACCACCGGTCAGTCGTTCTTGATCTCCGACCGGGGAACGCCGTCCACGCAGCGCAGCCTGATCTCCACCCTGGTGCGGCCGGAGGTGAACCGGATCGACGGGTGGTCCTCGCCGGACTCGGTCCGCGCCTGGAACCCCTGGGCGGGCGTGGCCGACATGACCTCGACGAGGCCACCGGAGCAGCGCGCGATGACCGTGCCGCCCTGGCTGGTGACCACGGTCGGCTCGGTGGTCGGTTCCGGTGTGGACGTCGTCGTCGGCGTGGGGGAAGTCCTGGGAGGACTGGGGAGTGCCGAGAGGCGGGCGTCCACTTCGGACTGGGACAGCGGGCGTTGCCCCGCGCCGACGATCCCGCTGCCGATGGCGTTCACGGCGGTGAGCCCGACGACCGTCGCGGCCACCAGCGCGGCCGCCCAGGCGAGCGCCACCGTGAGCGCTCGGGTGCGGCCGGACCAGGGGCGGGACATGCGGCCAGTATGCCGCCGCCGAGCGTTAACGCGCTCCTAACGGACTCCTAAGCCGGGCGCGCGGGCGCCGGACGTGGCCTACCGTTCGACCCATGGCCCAGGTGCTGCTGATCGAGGACGACCCGCGGATCCGCACCGCGCTGATCCGCGGCCTGACCGAGCGCGGTCACGTCGTGACCTGGGCGCCGACCGCGCTGGCGGGCCTGGAGCAGGCGGTCGGCGACCGGCCGGACCTGGTCGTGCTCGACCTCGGGCTGCCCGACCTCGACGGCGTCACGATGCTGCGGATGCTGCGCGGGGTCAGCCGGGTGCCGGTGGTCGTCGCGACCGCCCGCGACGGCGAGGACGAGATCGTCGCCGTGCTCGACGCGGGCGCGGACGACTACCTGGTGAAGCCGTTCGGGGCGGCGCAGCTCGACGCGCGCGTCCGGGCCGTGCTGCGGCGCGGCGGCGAGCACACCGAGGACGCCGCGGTGGTCGTGGGCGGGCTGCGGATCGACCCGAAGTCGCGCCGGGCCAGCCTGGACGGCCGCGCGCTCGACCTCACGCCGCGCGAGTTCGACCTGCTGCACTACCTGGCGAACCGGGCGGGCGAGGTCGTCGGCAAGCGGGAGCTGCTGACGGAGGTGTGGCGGCTGCCCTACGGCGGGCCGGACAAGACGGTCGACGTGCACCTGTCGTGGCTGCGGCGCAAGCTCGGCGAGACCGCGCAGGACGTCCGCTACCTGCACGCCGTCCGCGGCGTCGGGGTCCGGCTCAGCGCGCCGGGGGAGTGAGCCGCCGTGCGCCGACGGGTGCTGCTGCTGGTCGGGGCGACGACCTCGCTGGTGCTGATCGCGTTCCTGCTGCCGCTGGCGCTGCTGATCCGCGACGTGGCCGCCGACCGGGCCGTGCAGGCCGCCACCGTGCGGGCGCAGTCGCTCAGCGCGCTGGTCGCCACTACGGACTCGCGGGCGCTGTCGTTGAGCGTCCAGCAGGTCGACCCGCGCGCCTCGGTGTTCCTGGCCGACGGCAGCAGGCTGGGGGCGGTCGCGGACCGCACGTCGTTGGTGGAGTTGGCCTTCCAGGGCAGTAGCGCGTCCGGTGTGGTGCCGGGCGGGCGGGAGATCGTGTTCACCGTCGGCGGGCCGGTGTCGACGCTGGGCGTGATCCGGACGTTCGTGCCGGACGAGGAGTTGACGGCGGGCGTCGGGCGGGCGTGGTTGCTGCTCGGCGGGCTGGGCGTGGTGCTGCTCGCGGTGAGCCTCGTGGTCGCCGACCGGCTGGCCCGCTCGCTGGTGCGGTCGACGATCGCGCTCGCCGCCGTGTCGCACCGGCTGGCGCGCGGTGAGCTGGACGCCAGGGCCGACCCGACCGCGCCCGCGGAGATCGGCGTGGTCGGCACGGCGCTCAACGGGCTCGCGGGCCGCATCGCGGACCTGCTGCGCGAGGAGCGCGAGACCATCGCGGACCTGTCGCACCGGGTGCGCACGCCGCTGATGGCGTTGCGGCTGGACGCCGAGGCGCTGGGGGAGCCCGACGACGCCGACCGCATCGGCGCGGGCGTGGACGCCGTGCAGCGGGCCGTGACGCAGGTGATCGACCAGGCCCGGCGGCGGGGCGTCGACCCGGCGGGCGGCAGCGACGCGGCCGAGGTCGTGCGCGAGCGGGTGGCGTTCTGGCTGGTGCTGGCCGAGGACACCGACCGGGCGGTCGGCGTGGACGTGCCGGACGGACCGCTGCCGGTGGCCGTCGCCAAGGCGGACCTGGAGGCGGGCGTGGACGCCCTGCTGGGCAACGTCTTCGCCCACACCCCCGACGGCACGGACTTCCGGGTGGCGCTGACCGCCCGTGACGGCGGCGGCGCGCGGCTGGTCGTGGCCGACGCCGGGCCGGGACTGGACGCGGCGGCCGTGCGGCGGGGGAGCAGCGGATCGGGGTCCAGCGGGCTCGGGCTCGACATCGTGCGGCGCACCGCGGAACAGGCCGGTGGCGGGCTGCGGCTCGACGTCTCCGAGTGGGGCGGGCTGCTCGTGGCCGTGGAGTTCGGTCCGGCGGCTTAGGAGCGCGTTAACCGTGCGACAGCGCGCCGCTAGGGCGGTGATCGGCACCGTGGGTCCTGTCCAGCTCACAACGGAAAGGGGCCGATCATGTCAAACCGGAGGAACGCGATCCTGGTGGGCGGCACGCTCGCGCTGCTGGTGACCGCGGGGACCGCCGCGGCGTTCGCGGGAGCCGACGACAGCCGCTCCACCAGCGCTACCGGCACGTCGACCAGCGCTACCGGCACGTCCACCTCGACGACCGTCCCGCGGGACACGTCCATCTCGGTCCGGCCGACCACCACCTCGTCCTCGACCACCACGACCACCGACTCGCCGTCGGCTCCGGTCGGGGTGTCGGCGGCCGAAGCCGAGCGGATCGCGCTCGCCCGGGCGGGCGGCGGGCGGGTCGTCCGCACCGAGCGGGAGCTCGAACACGGTCGGTGGGAGTGGCACGTCCGGGTCGAGGGAACGGGTGGGCGTTACGACATCAGGGTGGACGCTGAGGCCGGAACGGTGACCGGAAGTGGCGGTGACGACCACGGTGGCCGCCGGGGCAGGGGTGGCGACGACCACTAGTCGGAGCGGCGAAAGGCCTGGTGCGCCGGGTCTTTCACCGTTCTTTCCTCTCCGGTAGGTCCACAAAGGACTCTGGTGGAATGGTTTCCCGCAGATCCGATCACCCTGTTGGCGGTTGTCCGGGACGTGCGAGGATTGGATATTGCGAGGCTTCGCACGACAGGAGTCGGTCGCGCCACGACCTGGGGGTTTCGGCCGCGACCGTGGAACCGGTGGACGAGGTGACGACAGCGCAGAGCAAGGTCGAACTACGAGGGGTGCGCCTGCTCACCAGTGCTTTCGCCTGGATGGGCGGGCTCGCGCTCGTCGCCGCGCTGACGGGCGCGGGACAGGGGCCGCTGCACTACCCGATGGCGGTGCTGGCGGTGGTCGTGCTGTCGACTTGGGTGGTGCGGCCGGACGGCGACGAGTGGTGGGTGGCGGCCGCCGAGGGGATCATCGCCGTGGCCGCATTTTTCGTGCTCCCCGGCCCGCAACCGGTGATCGGGTTCCTGTTCGGCGTCACGGTCCGGCGCTCGCTGCGCGGCGGGACGACGTGGTTCCCGGTGAAAGCCCTTCCCGCGTTGCTGGGCTACCTGATCGGGCTCGGCACGGCGATCGGGTTCGACCTGCACTCCCGGCCGGTCGGCGTCGACGCGCTGGTGGGCGCGATCATGCCGTTGGTGGGGCTGGTCATCGGCTCCGGCGCGCTCTACAAGACGGTGGGGGCCGCGCGGCTCGCCGCGTCGGCGCACCGGACCATGTCGGCGGTCGTCCAGGCGAGCCCGGTCGGCCTGGTGCTGCTGGACGGCGACGGTGTGCCCCAACTCCACAACGACCGCGCCCGGACGCTGCTCGACTGGGAGGCGGCGGGCGTGGTGCCGTGCCCGCACGGCCCGGACATCAGCCAGTGCGCCCACGGCTGCCTCCGGCCCGCCACCGACCCCGTGGAGGTCCGGGTGGGCGAGTCGGGCGTGCTGGCCCTCCACCCGACCCCGGTCGACGAGGGCACGCTGGTGGCCGTGGTCGACGTGAGCAGCCGAACCCGCCGCGAGGACGCCCTCCGCACCCGCTCCGAACGCGACGAACTGACCGGCCTCGCGGGCCGCGCGCACTTCCTGCACCTGGTCGAACGAGCGGTTCCCGGCGCCGACGGCCCGGTCGGCCTGCTGGTGATAGACCTGGACCAGTTCAAGGAGATCAACGACACCGAGGGCCACGAAGCGGGCGACGAGTACCTCGTGGCGGCGGCCGACCGCATCCGGGGAGCCGTCGGCCCCGGCGCGACCGCCGCGCGGATAGGCGGCGACGAGTTCGCCGTCCTCGCACCCGGCCACGACGTCGACGACAGCGGCCGACTGGGCGAACGCGTCCTCGCCGCCCTGGCCGAGCCGCTGTCCGCGTTCGGCTACGAGTTGGTGATCCGCGCGAGCGTCGGGATCGCCGTGTCCGAGGGCGCCACCACGGCGACCGACCTGCTCCGCGACGCCGACACCGCCATGTACGTGGCAAAACGCGAGGGAGGAGCCCGCTTCCGCCAGTTCGTCCCGGAAATGGGCGAGCAGGCCTTGGCCCGCCAACGCGACAAGGTGGACCTGCGAGCCGCGATCGACGACGGCCAGTTGGTCCTGCACTACCAACCGATCGTCGACCTGGGCACCGGCAAGGTTACCGGCGCCGAAGCCCTGGTCCGCTGGCAACGCCCGGGCCACGGCCTCCTGAGCCCCGTGGAGTTCATCGGCCTGGCGGAGGAGACAGGCCTCATCGTCCCGCTGGGCAACCGCGTACTCGAAGACGCGTGCGACCAGGCGGTCCGCTGGCAGGACAGGTCGATCGGCGTCACCGTCAACGTCTCCACCCGCCAACTCTCCAACTCGGGCTTCCTGCAAAGCCTCGACCGGGTCCTCACCACCACCGGCCTGCGCCCGTCGGCGTTGACGATCGAGGTGACCGAATCGGTGTGGGCGGACGAGGTGGCCATGCGAGCCCTGATGTCCGTCCGCGAGACCGGTGTGCGCGTGGCACTGGACGACTTCGGCACCGGCTACTCCTCGCTCAGCTACTTGCAGCGCTACCCGTTCGACGTCGTGAAGATCGACAAGTCCTTCACGGCGGAGCTGGGAGAATCCGGCCGCACGGCAGGCGTGGTCCGCTGCATCATCGACCTGACCGAAGTACTGGGCGCGGTCGCGGTGGCCGAGGGCATAGAAACCCCCGCACAAGCCGACTGGCTCCGCGAAGCGGGCTGCAACTACGCCCAGGGGTACCTCTTCGGCAAACCGGACGTGGCGGAGAACTGGGACGTGCAACCCTCGGTCATCTGGGAAGCGAAACGACACTGAGGTGGCCCACCACCAGGCACATCGCAGCTGCCGGGAGAGCCACCCCAGAACCCGCGAACACGAACGGGCCCGGCGGCTCCTGACAGCCGCCGGGCCCGTTCGGTGGGGCTGTTCTACGGGGTGACGCTCGCGTTCGTCAGTCCCTTCACCGCCCCGGTCACGGTGTTCGACGCGTACACGACGTTGGGCATGGCCGTGCACTTCGACACCGACGTGATGTTGATGGCGTACTGACCGACCCCACCCAGGTCCGACCGGTTGTTCCGCCACACGTTCCCGCAGCCGTTCGGCAACGAGGGCGTGGTGCTCGTGTTGTGGGTCTCGTACCCGTTCGCGAACACGCCAGGACTGCGGAACGTCCCGATGTTGTCCTCGATCACGTACCCGATCCCCTTCACGTCGATCCACGAGTCGGCCGAGTTCTCCCCGGTGATGCCCTGCCCGTCGAACGTGTTCCCGCGGATGACCCCCTCGTAGGTGCCTTCCTTCACGTCGATCGGCTCCGCCGCGATGTTCGGCCCGATCTTGTTGTTCAGCACCTGGATCCGGTCGCCGCGGTCGATCCCGCCGGTGTTCCCGTGGCACGACCAGTTGGAGTTGGCGGAACCGAGGTAGACGCCTTCGCCGTAGCCGGGCTGGACGAGGCCGGTGTTCGTGATCGTCGAGTTGCGCAGGACGCTGTCGGCCGACGAGCGCCGGAAGTGGACCGCTTCCTCGTCCACGTGGTGCACCGACACGGAGTCGATGGTCGTGTGGTGGGAGTTGTCGAGGACGATCCCCTTCTTCGACTCCTGCACGGTGAACCCGGTGAGGTTCCAGTACGGGGAGTTGAAGACCCACAGGCCGTACCCGGAGTCCCAGCCCGCGGTCGGGGCCGGGCACGACGGGGCGTCACCCGACGGCCCGTCGTTGATGATGACGGCGCTCGCCGGGCCGCTCAGCGTGATCCGCTGCGACGCCGTGCCCGCTCGCCCGTTCACGACGAACGACCCGCGGTAGGTGCCCGCGGCCAGTTTGATGGTCTGGCCGGGGGTGGCCGCCGCCAGCGCGGCCTGGAGCTGGGCCGCGGTGGACACGTTCACCGTGCCGCCGCCTCCGCCGCCGTCCGGGCTGGTGGTGGCGCTCACGGCCGTGCTCGCCGCCGAGCGGTTGCCCGCCGCGTCACGGGCCCGCACGGTGAACGAGTACGCGGTGGCGGGGGACAGGCCGTTGACCGTGGCCGTCGTGCCCGAGACCGTGGAGTTCACCGCGCCGCCCACCAGCACCTCGTAGCCGGTGACGGCCACGTTGTCGGTCGACGCCGTCCACGACAGCGACACCGAGCTCGCCGTGACGTCGGTGGTCCGCAGGCCGCCCGGCACCGTGGGCGCCTGGGTGTCGGCGGGCGGGGTGGTCCCGCCGCCGCACGCGACCCCGTTGACCGTGCAGTTCGTCGGCAGGCTGCCGCCCGAGGCGTTGAAGCCGAACTTGGCCGTGGCACCGGGCTTGATGGCGCCGTTGAAGCTCGCGTTGGTGAACTTGTGGTGCTGGCCGGAGGAGGTCCGGACGGAGTTCCACGAGCTGCTGACCGTGGTGCCCGACGGCAGGTCGAACTCGACCGTCCACGACGTGCTGGCCGCGTCACCGGAGTTGGTGATCACGACGTCCGCGCCGTAGCCGCTGTTCCACACCGAGGTCTGGGTGACGGCGGCGGTGAGCTGGGGCGCGGCCGCCTGGGCGGCCGTGGCGCTCAGCAGCGCCCCGACCGTGGCGACCACACCGGCGAGCGCCAGTGCTCGTTTCCTCATCGCGTTCCTCCGCAGGGGTTTCCGTTGACGGCGCAGCCGGTGGCGAGGCCGGTGCCCGAGGCGTTGAAGCCGAACTTCGCGGTGGCGCCGGGCTTGACGGTGCCGTTGAAGCTCGCGTTGGTGAACCTGTGGTGCTGGCCGGACGAGGTCCGGACGGAGTTCCACGAGCTGCTGACCGTCGTGCCGGAGGGCAGGTCGAACTCGACCGTCCACGCCGTGATCGCCGCCGCGCACCCGTTGGTGATCACCACGTCGGCCCCGTAACCGCTGCTCCACACCGAGGTCTGGGTGACCTTCGCGGTCACGCAGCCGGTCGACGGCGGGGTGGTCGTGGTCGTCGTCGTGGTGGGGGTGGTCGTGGTGGTTGACGTCGTCGTGGTCGTCGTGGTGGTGGTCGTCGTGGTCGTGTTGGACGGCGGGGTGGAGTTGACCGAGGTCAGGAACAGCGAGGCCGCCGTGTCCGACTTGCTCGCGTCCACGCCGTGGCCGCCGGTGTAGTCGCGCTGCTCGTTGGTCGCCCAGTCGGAGATGGGCGTGCCGCCGACGTCCAGGTGCTGGTAGCCGGTGCCGTTCCAGCCGAACTGGTAGACCTTCGTGTGGTCGGCGTAGTAGGCGTTGAACGGGCCGCCGGTCGCGGTCTGCTTGGTCATCGTGTTGTTGAAGAAGACGTTGCGGGGACCGGACGCGCCGGACCACTTGACGGCCTTCTTGCCCGCGCCCCACCAGATCGGGAACCAGTTCGAGTTGTCCGGACCGCCGCCGCCCTCCTCACCGCAGTTGGCGCGGCAGTTGGCCGAGCGGTGGGCGTAGGACACCCGCACCGTGTTCAGCTCGAACAGGTTGTTGCGCTCCCACCCGCCGTGCAGGTTCAGGTCGGAGTCGAAGTCGTTGCCGATCACGACGTTGCCCGACGCGGACCACTGGAACGTGAAGTGCCGCAGGTTGCGCGAGGTGTTGCCCGCGTAGAGCGAGTCCCACACGCGCGAGCCGCGGAAGTACCCGTTGCCGCCCTTGCCCTTGTTCCACGAGCCGTCCAGCTCGTTGTCCACGATCTGGAGGTTCTTCGCCTCCTCGGTGACGATCGGGTGCGACCCGGTCATCTCCGCCTTGATGCCGCGCACCCAGGAGTTCGCCGCCCACTTGAAGACGATGCCGTGCATCTCCGCGTTGGGGGCCATGTTGCCGTAGTTGTCGACCGAGTCGGCCTGGTTGAGGCCCGGCATCGCCTGGGTGAAGCCGAAGTCCTCGAAGCCGACGCCGACGACCGGGTCGACCAGCGGCGAGGCCTTCGAGTCGTAGACCGCCCCGTCGATCGGCGCGGAGCCGTCCGACGTGGAGTTCACCGGGACGTCGTACTCCAGCGGCTTGTCGACCGTGACGGTCTTGTTCGCCGTGTCGACCGACGAGATCGTGAAGATCTGCGCCCGCATGTGCATGTTCAGCATCGGGAACTCGGTCCCGGTCGCCTTCTGCTGCTCGTAGAACTTCACCGAGTTCGCCGCGCGGATGTTGATGAACGACCCGACGGTCATGTTCGCCATGTTCGCGTTCGTCGCGAGGTACACCGTGCGGTCGCCCTGCTTGGCCGCGTTCACGGTGTCGCCCGGCTTCGCCCGCAGCTTCGCGCCGACCTTCCAGTGCACGTTGACCGTGCCCTCGAAGATGTCCTTGCGGTTGGCGGGGGCCGAGGCGTAGTCGCTCGCGTAGCTGGGGTCGACGCCCCGCGACTGGACCCGGAACAGGCCGCGGCCCGGCCACAGCCAGCCGCCCTTGCCCGCGCCCGCGGTCATCCCGTCCTCGTCCCAGTCCGAGCCGTCCTCGGTGAGGGTGTCGTAGAGGGTGTTCGCGTCGGGCTTGTAGGTGATCTTCGTGGCGTCCTTGCCCGCGCCGCGGATGATCAGGTAGTCCGCGTCGACGTGCAGCTCGCGCGACACGGCCAGCTCACCCGCGGGCAGCGTGATCAGGCTCAGCTTCGTGTAGCTCGCCGAGGGGGAGCAGGTGGACTTGATCGAGTCGATGGCCGACTGGAGACCCGCCGAGTCGTCGGCGCCGTCGTTCGGCTTGACGTTGAACTGGCTCGCCAGCTCCGCCGCGGTGATCTGGCAGGCGGCGCTGGGATTGGTCTCACCGGCACCGGGAAGGTTCTGGCCACCCCGGTATCCGGCCTTGCTCCAGTCGTACAGGCCGCTCACGGGCGCCCGGCGGTTGCTCGCCGAGGTGTTCAACCCGGTGAGCGCGCCCGCACCCGGCGCCGCGTCGGCGGCGTTCACCAGGACGGCGACGCCCGCCGCGGCGAGCGAACCCACCAACCCGAGCACGGCGGCTCGACGTAGGCGATGACTTCGGGACACCCAAACCTCCAAGGGACAATCGTGGACCCGAAGATGTGTGGCGGCTCACACCTTGGAGACGCATTGTGAGTAACGCGCGGCACGGTCGTCAACGATTGGCGAAGAATTGGTTCGGGTGCCATTGGTCAAGGATGTGAAATAGGCGATCCGACCTGGTCGGCAGAGCTTATTAACCAGTGGTCCAGTGGGTGCGCGAAGGCGACCGCAACCGGTATCACGCTGCGGCGATGGGTCGTCCGGTGTGGATTACCCACTATTTCCCACTCGTGAACCGGGCAGTCTTGAACCGATTCAGGAAACTTTTCAGCGAGGGCGGGCGACGACCGTGATGAAGAAGTCGTCGATCTGCCGAATGGCCCCCACGAACGCGTCGAAGTCGACCGGTTTGGTCACGTACGCGTTCGCGTGCAGCTGATAGCTCCGCAGGACGTCCTCCTCCGCCTCCGAGGTCGTCAGCACGACCACCGGGATGCGGCGCAGGTCCGCGTCCTGCTTGATCGCCGCGAGCACCTCGTGGCCGTCCAGCCTCGGCAGGCTGAGGTCCAGCAGGATCAGGCCCGGCCGGGGCGCGTCCGCGTACTCGCCCTCGTGCCGCAGGAACGCCAGCGCCCGCACGCCGTCGCGCACCACGTGGAGCCGGTTGAACACCTTGTGGTGCTCGAACGCCTCCTCGGTGATGAGCGCGTCGCCCGCGTCGTCCTCGACGAGCAGGACGTCGATCGCGGACGCGGCGGAAACCATCACGGCGGAGTCCCCAATCCTGCGGCTGAGCGGACGTGGTCATCGTGCCACGTCGGCCGCGGTTCGCCCGCGCTCAGTTCGGCGCGGTGTCCGAAGAGGACCGCTTCAGCTCCTCGTTGACGCGCAGCGCCTCGGTGAGCTGGTCCTCCAGGATCACGATCCGGCAGGCGGCGTCGACCGCCGTGCCCTGGTCCACCAGTTCCCGGACGCGCCCGGCCAGGCGCAGCTGGTAGCGGGAGTAGCGGCGGTGGCCGCCCTCGGACCGCTGGGGCGTGATCAGCCGGGCGTTGTCCAGGCCGCGCAGGAACACCTGCGTCACGCCGAGGATCTCGGCGGCCCGGCCCATCGAGTAGGCGGGGTAGTCGTCGTCGTCGAGCTTGTCGTCCGCTGAGCGGTCGGGAGTGCCGTGCGCTGGACCCATAGGACCTTCCGGAGTGGAGCGGATCACCCGGTCAGAAACCTAACCTATGCCGATGGCTCGTCAATGTCTACTATCGCGGGTGTAGATTTTCTCTGTCGCGGACAGCGGGTCCGCCCGAGCGAGGAGAGGTCGTCATGCGCACCGTCCCTGGACAGGACTACGACGCGGAATCGCCGCGGATGCGTGTGCACCAGAGCGCCGTGGACGGCGCGGTGGTGGTCGCCGTCGCGGGCGACGTCGACATGAACACGGTGCCCGAGCTGGAGGAACGCCTCGTGGGCGCGGCGAGCGCGGAATCGCCGCTGGTCGCCGACCTGACCGGGGTGACGTTCCTCGACTCGTCCGGGCTGAGCGCGCTCGTGCGCTGCCACGAGCGGGGGCTGCGGGACGGAGTGCCGTTCCGGATCGTCGTCGCGACCCGCGCCGTGGCCAGGCCTCTCAAGCTGACCGCCCTCGACAGCCTGCTGGAGATCTACCCCACGGTGGCCGCGGCGCTGGCGGCGTGACCGGATTCCGCCGTTCGGAGGGCGCGGAATGTCGGCCTTCGCACACCTGACAACTTTTCGGAGCCCTGGGACGTCCCCGGTCGCCATTGGCGCGGACCGGCGAAATTCCGAGAATTGTTCACTGTCGGGATGGGAGCGCTCAGGCTGCGATTTCCCAGCATTCGGGACGGGTCGAGTGGTGTTCCCGCAGGTCCGGCGAGCTGGGGAATCCCCTTCGCGCGGCTGCTGGAGCGCCCTCGTCGTGCCCGAGGTGAAAAACCTTATTTGATATCGTATTCAAGTCGGGTGGGTCCGGGACGAGCCCGCCGATGACGACGAGGAGGCCGGTAGTTGACGGGAAACGGCGCCTCGCGGATTCGCTTCACGGTGCTGGGCCCGGTCCGGGCGTGGCGCGACGACGTGGAGATCGACCTCGGCGCCCCGCAGCAGCGCCTCGTCCTCGCGTTCCTCCTCGCGGGCGCGGGCAGGCCCGTCAGCCTCGCGGAACTGGTCGACCTGATGTGGGACGACAGCGCGCCGACGAGCGCTGTCAACGTTGTCCACCGCTCCGTCGGGCTGCTGCGCCGGATGCTGGAGCCGGGCCTGCCGCCCAGGGCCGAGGGCAATTGGCTCCTCCGTCGCGCGGGCGGCTACGAGCTGGCGGTCGACGAGCGGTCGCTGGACCTGCTGCGGTTCCGCGCGCTGGTGGCGGAGGCCGACCGGATCGTCGACGACGGCGACCACGCGGCCGCGGTGCCGGTGTACGCCTCGGCGTTCGGGCTGTGGCACGGCCGGTGCGCCGACGGCCTGGACGTGGGGTCGCGGGCGACCGCGCTGTTCTCCACCATCGACCACGAGCGCGTCGCGCTGGCCAGGGAGGCCGCCGAGATCGCGCGGACCGCCGGGATGGCCGACGAGCTGCTGCCCGCCCTGCGCGCGGTGGCGGCGCAGGCCCGGCTGGACGAGGCGCTCCAGGCGCAGGTCATGCTGCTGCTCGCCGCCGCGGGCCACCAGGCGGAGGCGCTGGGGATCTTCCAGGTCGTGCGCACCCACCTCTCCGACGAACTGGGCATCGGCCCCGGACCGGAACTGCGCGGGGCCTACCAGCGCGTGCTGGCCCAGGAGGTCGTGCCCGAGGCGCCGCCGGAGCCCGCACGGGTCGAGTCGCGTCCGCAGCCCAGGCCGGGACTGCGGCCCGCGCAGCTGCCGTCCGACCTGCCCGCGTTCACCGGTCGCCGCTCGGTGCTGGCCCGGCTGCGGGGGCTGGTGCCGGGGCTGTCGACCACGTCCGGGTCGACGGTGATCTGCGCGATCGACGGCATGCCCGGCACGGGCAAGACCACGCTCGCGGTGCACCTGGCGCACACGCTGGCCGAGCGGTACCCCGATGGCCAGCTGTACGTGAACCTGCGCGGGTTCGACCTGAGCAGCGCGGCGATGGACCCGGCGGAGGCCTTACGCGGGTTCCTCGGCGCGCTGGACGTCCTGCCGACCCGGATGCCGTCGACGGTGGACGAGCAGATGGGCCTCTACCGCAGCCTCACGGCGGGCAAGCGGATGCTGGTGGTGCTGGACAACGCCCGCGACGCGAACCAGGTCCGGCCGCTGCTGCCCGGCTCGGCGAGCTGCCTGGTGATCGTCACGAGCCGCGACCGGCTGACCGGGTTGATGGCCACCGACGGGGCGCACCTGGTGTCGTTGGACGTCCTGTCCGCCGAGGAGGCGGTGGAGAACCTGGTCAAGCGGATCGGCGACCACCGCGTGGCCGCCGAACCGCAGGCGGTGGAGGACATCGTCCGGTTCTGCGCGGGCCTGCCGCTGGCGTTGAGCCTGGTGGCGGCGCGGGCGGCCGCGCACCCGGACTTCCCGTTGGCCGCGATCGCCGACGAGCTGCGGGACACGGAAGGCAGCCTGGACGCGTTCGGCGACGGCAGCAGCGGAGACGTGCGCACGGTGTTCTCGTGGTCGTACCGGATGCTGGGGGAACGGGCGGCGCGGCTGTTCCGGCTGCTGTCGCTGCACCTCGGACCAGACATCTCGCTGGCCGCCGCCGGGAGCCTGCTGGGCGCGGACCCCAGGGAGACGCGGTCGCTGATGATCGAGCTGATCCGCGGTCGGCTCGTGACCGAGCACGCGCCGCGGCGGTTCGTCGCTCACGACCTGATCCAGGTGTACGCCAAGGAACTCAGCCGGGAGCTGGACTCGGACGCCGATCGTGAGGCGGCGCTGGCGCGGCTGCTGGATCATTATCGGCAGACCGCGCACCAAGGGCACGTGCTGCTCAAGCCGAGGCTGGTGCTCGACGCGCCGCCGCCGCCGTTGCCGGGGGTGCGGCCGGAGGTCGCTGAGGACGACAAAGAGGCGTACGAGTGGTTGGCGACTGAGCGTCAGGTCTTGACGGCTGTGGTTCGGTTTGCGGCCGCTACCGGGAAACCGGCGTATGCCAGGGGGCTGGCGCTGTCGATGCAGCAGCACTTCCAGTTCCAAGGGCTGTGGCACGAGTGGGAAGCGACGATGTCGGTGGTGGTCGCTGCCTCGGAGATCGAAGGTGATCCGTTGGGGCGGGCGTTGGCGATGCGGAGTTTGGCGGGGGCGCGGCATTATCTTGATCGGCCGGATGAGGCTGTTGCGTTGTTGGCGCGGACGCAGGAGATCTTCCAGTCGTTGGGGCTTAGTCATGAGCAGGCTCATGTCCACAGTGGACTTGGGTCGATCGATGGGCGGCGGTCGCGGTTCGCGGAGTCTGCTGAGCATCATCGGTTGGCGTATGAGTTGTACGAGCAGGCTGGGGATTTGTTGGGGCAGGCGAACTCGTTGCACGGGTTGGCTTGGGCTCGGTCCCACCTTGGGGATCACACGGTCGCGGTGGCGTTGACCCGGAAGGCTATGAGCATCTTTCGGGAGCTGGGGGATGGGAACGGGGAAGGGAACTGCTGGGTGGTGCTCGCCGAGTCGCATCGGTTGCGGGGGCAGTACGAGCAGGCGATCCGGTATCGGGAACGGGCCATCGAGTTGTACCGGGCGGCGAATGTTCCCGTGTACGAGGCTGAAGAGTTGATGGAGCTTGGGGACACGATGCTCGAAGCCGGGGATCGGGTGGGGGCTCGGGCTACGTGGTTGAGGGCGTTGGCGATCTTGGAGGAGTTGAAGTTGCCTGCTGTGCGGGCGATCGCGGAGCGGTTGTTGCAGATGGAAGGGGCTCGGTTGCCTGCGCCTCGGGTGAATGTGGGCGGGTGAAGTTCCACGGGGGTGTGGGTTCTCGGTCCGTCACTCTGCTTGCGTAGGTCCGGGGGGCGTCACTCCGCTTGAGTGAGTCCGGGGGTCCCGTCACCCCGCTCGCGCAATTGTCTCCATGCCCAAAACGGTTTGTCAAGGCGGGAAAGATGCCTTGACAAACCGTTTTGGGCATGAGGGCGCTTTGGATCGGGGTGGCGGGAGGGGGCTGGTCGACGGGAGGCTTGCGTGCTTCCGTGACCGTGCTGGGGGTGGGTAGGTCGGCTCCGTGTGGGGGCTAGGTGGTGGGGTAGGCCGCTGTGCGGAGGGTTTTTACTTCGTTTTCGGGGATTTCGGTGCCCTGGTCGTCTACGAAGGCGACGCGTACGGGGCGGTTGTCCGTGCGGGTTCTGCGTTCGATTGTGGGGCCGTCTTTGTAGGGCAGGTGGTGGTCGCCCCATTGCTGTAGTGCGGCTAGGACTAGGTGGAGTTCGCGGCCTGCTGGGGTGAGGTGGTAGGCGTCTCGTGGTCTGCTCCCTGGTTCGCGGTAGGGCTCGCGGGTCATCACGCCGTAGTCGACGAGGGTTGACAGGCGGGTCGTGAGGACGTCTGGGGCCAGGCCCAGGGAGTCGCGGAACTGGGCGAAGCGGGTTGAGCCCGTCAACGCTTCTCGTAGTACCAGGAACGTCCAGCGTTCGCCTAGGACCCCGAGGCTGCGGGCGATCGAGCACGGGGATTCCAGCAGTTTCGGGGTGGCCATGTGAGTCATCGTACCTCTGACTTGTGTTTTCCGAGTCAGGTGCTACGTTGGAAAAACCAACTCAGACTGGAGAACATCCCATGGACCTCTCGGGCCGCACCGCACTCGTCACCGGCGCCAACCGCGGGCTTGGCAGGCACTTCGCCGAGCAGCTCCTGAAGCGCGGTGCCACGGTTTACGCCGGTGCTCGCAACCCCTCTTCGGTCGACCTGCCCGGTGTCATCCCGATCGCGTTGGACGTGACCGATCCCGAGTCGGTGGCCGAGGCGGCACGTACGGCGACCGGTGTTTCGATCCTGATCAACAATGCCGGGTCGTACACGCGGGCGTCGCTGGTCGAAGGGTCGCTCGACGACATTCGGCTGGAGATGGACACGCATTTCTTCGGCACGTTGGCGGTGACCAGGGCGTTTGCTCCTCAGCTCGCTGAGCACGACAGCAGTGCGGTGTTGAACGTGCTGTCCGTTCTGTCCTGGATCAACGCGCCCGGTTTTGCCGCGTACGCCGCCGCCAAGTCCGCGCAGTGGTCGTTGACCAACGCGTTGCGGAATGAGCTGGCTGACCAGGGCACGCAGGTCACGGCGTTGCACGTCGGGTTCCTGGACACCGACATGGCGGCGGGGATCGACGCGCCGAAGAACGATCCCGCCATCGTTGCGGGGCTCGCGCTCGACGGTGTTGAGGCGGGTGAGGTCGAGGTTGTGGCCGACGACCACAGCCGGTCCGTCCAGGCGAAGCTGGCCGGTGGTGTGGTTGCGCTCTACCCGAAGTTCGCCTGATCGTCGAACTCGTCGCGCGCGGTCAGCACCTCGGGGATGTGGTCCTCCGCCCACCGGCAGAGGGCTTCCAAGGGGGCGTGCAGCGTGTGGCCGAGCGGCGTCAGCTCGTACTCGACCCTGGGTGGGACCTCGGCGTAGGCGGTGCGGCGGAGCAGGCCGTCGCGTTGCAGGTCGCGGAGCGTGGACGTGAGCACCTTGCCGCTGATGCCGTCCAGCGCGTCGCGGACCTCGCCGAACCGGCGGGGTCCGTCGGCCAGGGTGATCACGATCATGGCGGTCCACTTGTTCGCGATGCGCGCCAGCGACGTGCGCGACGGGCAGGTCCGGGACAGCACGTCCCAGCGCGGGTCCTGTGACATGGCTCGCAGCCGTCCAATGGTTACGTTGAGGTAATTGGTCACCAATGGGAACCATAGCCCCCTGCAACGACAACAGGGAGGCACCACCATGTCCGATCGGACCATCGCCGTCGTCCGGAAGTACTTCGACGCGCTCGCCGTGAACGACCTCGACACCGTCGGCGCGCTGCTGTCGCCGGACGTCGTCTGGCACCAGCCCGGCGCGAACCGCTTCTCCGGCAGGCGGTCCGGGAGCGGCGAGGTGTTCGCCATGATCGGCGGGATGGTGGAGACCAGCGGCGGGACGTTCCGGATCGACCGCGTCGACCACCTCATGGGCAACGGCGACCTGGTGGCCGCGACCATCCACTTCACCGCGTCGCGCGACGGCGGCGAGCTGGCGATGGACGGCGTGGACCTGCTTCGCGTGGTCGACGACCTCATCGTCGAGGTGTGGCTGTTCGGGGCCGACCAGCCCGCCGAGGACGAGTTCTGGGGGAGCTGATCTGCCGACCCGCCGGCCGCGTTGGATGATGAACGCCGTCGTGCGGGGAGGTCCGAGCTGAACACCGTCGTGTCCGTGGTGCTGCTGGTGGCGGTGCTGGCGTTCGCCGTCATCCGGCCGAGGGGCTGGCCGGAGGCGGTGGCGGCGGTGCCCGCCGCGGGCGTGGTGCTGGCGACCGGGGCGATCTCGGTGCCGCACGCGGTCGCGGAGGTCGAACGGCTGGCGCCGGTCGTTGCCTTCCTCGCCGCCGTGCTGGTGCTGGCTCGTCTGTGCGCGGACGAGGGGCTGTTCGAGGCGGCCGGGTCGTTGATGGCCCGGCTGTGCTCGGGCAGCCCGAAACGCTTGCTGGGCGCGGTGTTCGGCGTCGCCGCGGCGATCACGGCCGTGCTGAGCCTGGACGCGACGGTCGTGCTGCTGACACCGGTGGTGTTCGCGACCGCGTCACGCCTGGGAGCCCGGCCGAAGCCGCACGTGTACGCGTGCACGCACCTGGCGAACTCGGCGTCGCTGCTGCTGCCGGTGTCGAACCTGACCAACCTGCTGGCGTTCACCGCGGCCGGGATCTCGTTCACCCGGTTCGCCGGGCTCATGGCGCTGCCGTGGCTCGCCGCCGTGGCCGTGGAGTACGTGGTGTTCCGGATGTTCTTCGCCTCCGACCTCGCGGCGGGCGCGGACGGCGTGCCGGTGCCCGCGAAGCAGGCCCCGCGGTTCGTGCTCGTGGTGCTGGGGCTGACGCTGGTCGGGTTCGCGGTCACGTCGCTGCTCGGTGTCGACCCCGCGTGGGCCGCGTTCGGCGGGGCGCTCGTGCTGGGCGTGCGCGCGCTCGTGCGCCGCACCACGACCCCGGCGGCGCTGGTCGGTTCGACGAGCATCCCGTTCCTGGTGTTCGTGCTGGCGCTGGGGATCGTGGTCCGCGCGGTCGTGGACAACGGCCTGTCCTCCGCCGTCGGGCACCTCATCCCCACCGGCAGCACGCTGCTCGCACTGCTGGGGCTGGCGGCCGTGGCCGCCGTGCTGGCCAACCTGATCAACAACCTGCCCGCCGTGCTGGTGCTGCTGCCGCTGGCGGCGTCGGGCGGCACCGGAGCCGTGCTGGCGGTCCTGATCGGCGTCAACATCGGCCCCAACCTGACCTACGTCGGCTCGCTGGCCACCCTGCTGTGGCGTCGGATCCTGCACCAGCACGACACCAGGGCCGACCTCGCCGAGTTCACCAAGCTCGGCCTGCTCACCGTGCCGGTGTCCCTGGTGCTCGCCGTGCTCGGACTGTGGGCGGGCCTGACCGTGATCGGAGGCTGATGTGGACATCGTCGTCTGGATCGTCGAAGGCACCTGGCGCGCGAGCGTGCACGCCGCGCGAACGCTGGCCCCGCCGGACGCGCGGGTGGAACTGCTGCACGTGACGCACACCGGCGTGCCCGGAGCCGCGCACGGCGCGTTCGCCGGTCTGCTGGGTCGCGGCCACCCCGAACGCGACCCCGGAAACCAGGTGGAGGAGTTGGCCGCCGAGGCCGCCGCCGCGCTGCTGCGCGTGGCCGCCGAGGAACTGGGCCTGCCCGCGACCACCACCGACCGCCACGGCAGGCCCGAGGAGCAGGTCATCGCCGCGGCGTCGGAAGCGGACCTGCTGATCGTCGCCCGCGACGGCGACCGCTCGCGGCTCGGCCCCAAGAGCCTCGGCCACGCCACCCGCTTCGTCGTCGACCACGCGCCGTGCCCGGTGCTGCTGGTGTGGCCGGAACAGGCGCCCGGCATCGAGTCGATCCCACCGCCACCTCGGTAAACGGGATGCGCCGGTCGGGCGTCGGCGGGAAGGATCGCCTGGTGATCACCGCCGAAGGCGCTCCGCTCGTGGAGTCGCTGCTCGACCTGGACCCGACCGCCGCCGAGGACTTCCTCACGACGGCGTCCGCGCGCACGTGGCTCGCGCTGGACGAGGCCGCGCGCTACAGCCCGTGGGTCCGGCCCGCCTGGGTCGCGGTGCTCGACCAGCGGGGGGAGATCGGCGGTCTGGAGCGGGTGCTGATGGCGTGCGGGCCGAGCGGGTGGGTGCGCGAGGCCGAGGTCGCGGTGATCGCGAAGCGCGGCGAGTGGCCGCAGGTGCTGGCGCTGCGGTCGGCGGACTGGGTGGGGCCGGTGCGCGACCGTGCCCGGACGGCGTGCGAACGGCTGCTGGACGGGCCGGGTGTCGTGGACTTGGCACCGGTGGCGTTCGCGCTTCGGGAGCGGCGGCTGGGCGGGTGGCTCGCGGACCGGGTGGAGGCCGCGTTGCGCGAGGCTGAGCCCGAGGTGCTGGCGGCGGCGTTGGCGGTGGCCGACGTGCGGGTGCGGCGCTTCGCCTACGACGTGGCGCTGAGGCGGGGGAGTCTGGGGTTGGGTTCGGTGCTGCGCGGGGCGTTGTGCGATCCGGACCTGCCAATCCGGCTCAGGTGCGTGGCGGCGGCGACGCGGTTGGCGGACGACGTCGACGCGTTCCGGGTGCTGCTGTCGTGCCGGGCCGCGTCCGTGCGGGCGGAAGCCGTGCGCGTGCTCGGGAGGCGGGACGCGGCGGTGGCGGCGTTGTTCGACCGGAGTCCGTTGGTGCGGTCGGTCGCTCAGAGGTTGGTGCCCGACGCGGCCGATCGGTACCGCGTCGCACTGCCGCGCGGGGTGGCGGGTCTGGGAGAGACCGGCGAGCCCGCGGACGCCGCTCTGGTGCGGCCGTGGCTGGCGGACCCTGAGCCCCGTGTCCGAGCCGCGGCCGTGCGGGCGCTTCGGCGGCTGGGAGCGGTGGACGTGGCGCTGGTCGAGCGGATGCTGACCGACCCGTCTGACGTCGTGGTCCGCGCGGTGGTCGCCGTGCTGCGCGGTCGGGCCGTGGAGCTGGAC